>NZ_JBEYXJ010000048.1:0-60203 GCF_040645015.1 Streptomyces sp. NPDC046881
CGGGGGGGGGGGGGGGGGGGGCGGGCGCCCCGCGGGGGGGGGGCCGGCCCCCCCCCCCCCCCCCCCCGGGCCGCCGTACGAGCCGACCGTGCTGTCCGCGCTGCCGGCCGCCCCCGCCGGGTTCACCGGACGCGACCGCGAACTCGCGGCGCTCCTGGAGGGGTTACGGCCACCCGACGGCGCTCCGGCCGCCGACTCGTCCGTCCTGTGGGCTGTGACCGGGCTCGGCGGCATGGGCAAGACGGCTCTCGCACTCCAGGCCGCCCATGTCGCCCGGCGCAACGGCTGGTTCACCGGCGGCACTCTCTTCCTCGATCTCGCGGGCTACGACGACACGCCGGTCACGCCCACACTGGCCGTCGCGGCCCTGCTGTACGCCCTCGGGGTCGGCAACGCCCACCTGCCCTCCGAGGAGATCGACCAGCACGCCCTGTACCTCAGTCGCCTGGCCACCCTCGCCGACCAGGGCAGACGCGTCCTGCTGCTGTTCGACAACGTCTGCGAACCCGGTCAGCTCCCGCCGCTGCTGCCCGGCAGCGCCGAGCACTGCGTCGTCTTCACCTCACGGGAATCCCACCCCTCGCTGCCCGCCCGGGAGCTGTCGCTAGGCCCGCTGTGCCCACAGGACTCCGCCGCGCTCGTCGCCGGGGCACTGCGCCTGCGCGAGGCCGGGGACGACCGGCTGGAACGGGAGGCCGGATCCCTGGGTGAACTGACCGGCCTGTGCGGGCACATGCCGCTGGCCCTCCAGATCGCGGCCGCCCTGCTGCGGCACCGCCGGTCCCGTGGCCGTGTCGCGTCCCTCGTCGCGGAACTCCGCTCAGGAACGGGTGTCACCGACGCGCTGCGCAGCCGGGGCGTCGACCAGTACGGCAGGCCGCTCGCGCTCGCGCCCGTACTGGAGGCCTCCGTGCGCCGGCTGCCCGCCGACCGGGCCCGGGCCCTGTGCCTGCTGGCACAGGTGCCCTGCGCGGACTACGAGACGGACACCGTGGCGGTGATCACCGAACTGACGAAGCGGGCGGCGCTGGACCTGCTCGACGACCTCGCGTGGGCTCATCTGGTGACACGGGAGCAGCCCGACGGGCAGGGCCGGGAACGCTGGGGCATCCACGATCTCGTCCGCGGCCACGCCTCCGTGCTGGGGGAGTCCGACCCGGAACTGGCCGCGGCGGCGCGGGCCGCGCGCACCCGGGTGCGGGAGCACCTGCTGCGGCAGGCGGCACTCTGCGACCGCCATCTGCCCGCCCCGGTGCACGACCCGTCCCCGGCGGCCGTCGCCCGCCGGGACGGCGCCCTGGCCTGGTTCGACAGCGAGCGCGCGAATCTCGTGGCCGCCGTGCAGTGGCCGGACCGGCAGGACCCGGAGGCCCGGGTGGCCCTCGCCCTGCACCTGGCCGGATATCTGCGGTGGCGCCGCTTCTTCGAGGACTGGGTCGCCGTCAGCCGCACCGCCCGCACCCTCGCGCACGATCTGGGGGACGAGCCGGCCGAGGCCAGTGCCTGCAACAACCTGGGCGCCGCGCTGTCCCGTGGCGGACGGCCCGACGAAGCACTCGAACCGCTCACCCGTGCGGCCCGCCTCTTCCGGCGCATCGGGGACGCGAGGGGCGAGGGCATGGCCTGGAACAACCTCGGCCTCGCCCAGCGCCGGGCCGGCAACGTTGCACTGGCCCTCGACACGCACCGCAGGGCCCGGGACCGCTTCCAGGCCCTCGGCGACCGGTGGAACGAGGGCCGTGCCCAGCACAATCTCGGGCTCGCCCTGGACGCGGCGGGCCGGCACACCGAGGCGGCCGCCGCCCTGCACCGCGCCCGTGGCCTGCACCAGGGACGGGACCGCATCTACTACGGCGACTCCCTCAACAGTCTCGGCTGGGCCCTGTTGGCGGCGGACCGGACGGCGGAGGCGATCACCGCCCTGCAGGAGTCGCTGCGCATCCGCCAGGAGTACGACAACTGGTACGCGACCGGCTTGACCGGGTCGAACCTCGCCCTGGCGCTGGAGTCCGCGGGCCGGCACACCGAGGCGGCGCAGGCCCGGGCCCTGGCCGACGAAGCCTGTGCCCGCGCGGGCACCCGAGCCGCCGTCTACGGCCACCACCACTGACCGCCCCGACCCACTGACCGCGCCGGCCCGCCGGCCCGTACGGGCCCACCGGCCGTACGGGCCACCGGCCGAGCCCGCACACCGGCGCCGTCCCCGGCCGTGGGCCGGCGAGGGGCCGCAGCCGTACGGCCCCTGCCCCGCCGTCTCAGCGCTTCTTCGGGTCCAGCAGGCCCGCGCGGCGCAGCGCGTCCGCCATCGCGCTGTTGGCCGGTGCCGGCGCCTGCCGGCCGCCGCGGTCGCCGCCGCCCCGGGCCTGCCGCTGGCCGCCGCCCTGCCGCTGCTGGGGCGGACGGGCCCCGCCGCCGCGCTGCTGCCGGCCGCCGCCCTGGCCCTGCGGTGCCGCCTCGTCGTCCAGCCGCAGCGTCAGCGCGATGCGCTTGCGCGGGATGTCGACGTCGAGCACCTTCACCCTGACGATGTCCCCGGGCTTGACCACGTCGCGCGGGTCCTTGACGAACGTCTTCGACATCGCCGAGACGTGCACCAGGCCGTCCTGGTGGACGCCGACGTCGACGAACGCGCCGAAGGCGGCCACGTTGGTGACCACGCCCTCCAGGACCATCCCGGCGGACAGGTCGGAGATCTTCTCCACGCCCTCCTTGAAGGTGGCCGTCCGGAACGCGGGACGCGGGTCGCGGCCCGGCTTCTCCAGCTCCTTGAGGATGTCGGTGACGGTCGGCAGGCCGAAGGTGTCGTCCACGAAGTCGGCCGGCCGCAGCGAGCGCAGCACGCCCGTGTTGCCGATGAGGGACGCCACCTCCTGGCCCGTGGTCTTCACCATGCGGCGCACCACCGGGTAGGCCTCGGGGTGCACGCTGGAGGCGTCCAGCGGGTCGCCGCCGCGGATGCGCAGGAAGCCCGCGCACTGCTCGTACGCCTTCGGGCCGAGCCGCGCCACCTTCTTCAGCTCGGAGCGGGACGTGAACGGACCGTTCTGGTCCCGGTGCGCGACGATGTTCTCGGCGAGCCCGGCCGAGATGCCCGACACCCGGGCGAGCAGCGGCACGGACGCGGTGTTGACGTCCACGCCGACGCCGTTCACACAGTCCTCGACGACCGCGTCCAGCGAGCGGGACAGCTTCACCTCGGACAGGTCGTGCTGGTACTGGCCGACGCCGATCGACTTCGGGTCGATCTTCACCAGCTCGGCCAGCGGATCCTGGAGCCGGCGGGCGATGGAGACGGCGCCGCGCAGCGAGACGTCCATGTCCGGCAGCTCCTGCGAGGCGTACTGCGAGGCGGAGTACACCGATGCGCCCGCCTCGGACACCATCACCTTGGTGAGCTTCAGCTCCGGGTGCCGGGCGAGGAGTTCGCCGGCGAGCTTGTCGGTCTCGCGGGACGCGGTGCCGTTGCCGATCGCGACCAGCTCGACCGCGTGCTCCTTCGCCAGCCGGGCCAGCTTGGCGAGGGCCTCGTCCCACTTGTTGGCCGGGACGTGCGGGTAGATCACGTCCGTGGCGACGACCTTGCCGGTGGCGTCGACCACGGCGACCTTCACGCCCGTACGGAAACCGGGGTCCAGGCCCAGCGTCGCGCGCGTGCCGGCCGGCGCGGCCAGCAGCAGGTCCCGCAGGTTCGCCGCGAACACGTTGACCGCCTCGTCCTCGGCGGCCGTCCGCAGCCTGAGGCGGATGTCGATCCCGAGGTGGACCAGGATGCGGGTGCGCCAGGCCCAGCGGACGGTGTCCGTCAGCCACTTGTCGGCCGGGCGGCCCCGGTCGGCGATCCCGAACCGGTGGGCGACGATCCCCTCGTACGACGACGGGCCCTCGGTGGCCTCCTCCGGCTCCAGGACGAGGTCCAGGACCTCCTCCTTCTCCCCGCGCAGCATCGCCAGGATCCGGTGCGAGGGCAGCTCGGTGAACGGCTCGGCGAAGTCGAAGTAGTCGGCGAACTTGGCGCCCGCCTCCTCCTTGCCCTCCCGCACCTTGGCGGCCAGCCGCCCGCGCACCCACATGCGCTCGCGCAGCTCGCCGATCAGGTCGGCGTCCTCCGAGAACCGCTCGGTGAGGATCGCCCGCGCGCCCTCCAGCGCGGCCTGCGGGTCGGCGACGCCCTTGCCGGCGTCGACGAACGCGGCGGCGGCCGCCAGCGGTTCGACCGTCGGGTCGCCCAGCAGTCCCTCCGCGAGCGGCTCCAGACCGGCCTCGCGGGCGATCTGCGCCTTGGTGCGCCGCTTGGGCTTGTAGGGGAGGTAGACGTCCTCCAGCCGCGCCTTCGTCTCGGCGCCGCGGATCCGCGCCTCCAGCTCCTCGGTGAGCTTGCCCTGCTCCCGCACCGAGTCCAGGATCGCGGTGCGCCGCTCCTCCAGCTCCCGCAGATAGCGCAGCCGCTCCTCGATGGTGCGCAGCTGCGCGTCGTCGAGCATCTCGGTCGCTTCCTTGCGGTAGCGAGCGATGAAGGGCACCGTGGAACCGCCGTCGAGCAGTTCCACCGCGGCCTTCACCTGCCGCTCCCGTACGCCGAGTTCCTCGGCGATCCTGCCTTCGATGGACCCTGCTCCGAGGGACCCGGGTGTCGTCACGATCCCGTACCGCCTTCTCCACTCAAGGTTGCGCGGCAATTGTGGCAGGTGACACCGACATCCCGGGGATCAGGGCGCACCCGGCGGGGCGCCGGGCCGCTCGCGGGCCCCGGTCCGTCCCGCGCGGCCGGATGGCAGAAAAGGTGGGAAAGACGTCATTGCGGCCATGACCGGGGGCGCGAAGAATCGAGGCATGGCGCAGCGAACCCTCCTCTTCGTCCTCTTCGACGGCGTGCAGAGCCTCGACGTCACCGGCCCGCTGGAAGTGTTCGCCGGCGCCGAGAAGCACACGCCGGGCACCTACCGGGTCCGTACGGCCTCCCTGGACGGCGGCCCGGTGCGCACCTCCTCCGGCCTGACCCTCGTACCGGACGAGGCGCTCACCGCGGCGGCCGACCCGCACACCCTGCTGGTTCCCGGCGGCGAGGGCACCCGCACCCCCGACCCGCGGCTGACCGAGTGGCTGCGCACCCACGGGCCGCGCGCCCCGCGCCTGGTCTCCGTCTGCACGGGCGCCGTCCTGCTCGCCGCCGCCGGGCTCCTCGACGGCCGCCGGGCGACGACCCACTGGGCGTACTGCGGCACACTCGCCCGCGACCACCCGGCCGTCGAGGTGGACCCGGAGCCGATCTACGTCCGGGACGGGCACGTCGCCACCTCGGCCGGGGTGACCTCCGGCATCGACCTGGCCCTCGCCCTGGTCGAGGAGGACCTGGACCGGGACGTCGCCCTCGCGGTCGCCCGGCACCTGGTGGTCTTCCTGCGCCGGCCCGGCAACCAGGCGCAGTTCAGCGCCCAGCTCGCCGCCCAGACCGCGCAGCGGGCACCGCTGCGCGAGGTCCAGCGCTGGATCACCGAGCACCCGGCCGGCGACCTCACGGTCGACTCGCTCGCCGCCAGGGCCCGGCTGTCACCACGGCACTTCGCCCGCGCCTTCCGGGAGGAGACCGGCATGACCCCCGGCCGCTACGTCGACCGGGTCCGCCTGGAACACGCCCGCCGGCTGCTGGAGGACACCCCCGACGGTGTCGAGGAGGTCGCCCGCGCCAGCGGCTACGGCACCCCGGAGGCCATGCGCCGCGCCTTCGTCAAGGCGCTCGGCACGGCTCCGGCCGAATACCGGCGCCGGTTCCGGCCGGCACCCGCCCACTGAGAGGAAGCCGATGCAGATCGCCCTGGTCGTCTACGACCGCTTCACCGCCCTGGACGTCGTGGGACCCTACGAGATCCTCAGCCGGCTGCCGGACGCGCGCGTCGTCTTCGTCGCCGAGCAGGCCGGCCCCGTACGCACGGACACCGGATTCCTCGCCGTCACCGCCGACCAGGCCCTGGACGAGGTGCCCGGACCCGACCTCCTGGTGGTCTCGGGCGGGCCCGGCACCATGGCCCAGATGGAGAACCCGGTCCTGCTGGACTGGCTGCGCGCGGCCGACGCGACGAGCACCTGGACGACATCGGTCTGCTCCGGCTCGCTGCTGCTGGCCGCCGCGGGACTGCTGCGCGGCCGCCGCGCGACCAGCCACTTCACCGCCCTGGACCTGCTGGGGACGTTCGGTGCCGAGCCGACGGGGGAGCGGGTGGTGACCGACGGCAAGTACGTCACCGCCGCCGGGGTCTCCGCCGGCATCGACATGGCGCTCACCCTGGCCGGCCGGATCGCGGGCGACGAACACGCCCGGGCCGTCCAACTGTTGACCGAGTACGACCCCCAGCCGCCCTACGACGCCGGTTCCCCGGACAAGGCGCCCGCGCACCTGGTCGAGGGACTGCGCGCCGGCCGGCTGTTCAGCCTGACGTAGACACGCTCCAGGTGAAGCGCGGCTGCCGGCGCTCCAGGAACGCGGCGACCCCCTCCGCGACGTCGCCGCTGCCGCGCGCCTGCGCCCTCCAGTAGGCGTCGCGGTCGGTGCGGCCGTCGGCGAACTCCTTGGCGGCGGCCTGGGTGAGCTGCGAGCGGGACACCAGCACCCGGGTCAGGTCCGCGACCCGCTTGTCCAGGTCGCCCTCGGGCAGCACCTCGTCCACCAGGCCGGTGCGCAGCGCCCGGTCGGCGTCGAACAACTCGCCGGTGAACAGCAGGTACTTGGCCGTGGCCGGACCGACCAGCGAGACCAGCCGGCGGGTCGAGGAGGCCGGGTAGACGACGCCGAGCTTCGCCGGTGTCACCCCGAACAGCGCCCCCTCCTCGGCCAGCCGCAGGTCACAGGCCGCCGCGAGCTGTGCCCCGCCGCCCACGCAGTGCCCGCGCACCGCGGCCAGGGTCGGCTTGGGGAACGCGGCCAGGGCCTCCTCGGCCGCGACCGCGAGGGCCGGCGCCTCCTCCGGCGAGCCCCGCAGCGTGGAGATGTCGGCGCCCGCGCAGAAGGTGCCGCCCTCGCCGGTCAGCACCAGCGCCCGTACCCCGCCGTCGCGGGCCAGCGCGTCCAGCAGCGGGGGCAGGGCCCGCCACATCGCGGTCGTCATGGCGTTGCGCTTGGCGGGATGGCGGATCACCACGGTGGCGACGGAGTCGGTGACCTGGTGGGACAGCTGGGGCTCCATGCGGGGATCGTATCGTCGGCCTCGTACAACCCGACTAGTTCGCGAACCGGCGCCCGGGGAACAGGAACAGTCCCCACCGCGACCAGGTCATGCGGAGTCGGTCAGAAACCGTTCGATACCCGCCGACTTGTGTTCAGGTATCCGGGCCTGAGCGCATCGTTCCCAACACTCGACGTGTGGTGACAATCGAGCGCGAGGGTGGCGACCGGACGATGGACGACCATGGGCGCGGGGACGGCCCGCGCCCAGCGGGGGACGGCGCCGAACGGCCGCCGGACCCCCTGCCGTACGAAGGTGTCTGGCGGTTCACCGCGGCCGCGGTGGACGCCTCGGTCCCGCAGGCCCGGCACGCGGTGCGGGACCTGCTGCTGCGCCAGGGCGTGCCGGTCTCCGACGACCTGGTGCACGGCCTGCTGCTGATCGTCTCCGAACTGGTCACCAACGCGGTCCGGCACGCGGCGCTGCTGTCGCCGGTGCTCGCCGTGGAGGTGGCCGTCGGAGCCGAGTGGGTACGGGTGTCCGTGGAGGACAACCACCCCTACCGCCCCACCGCCCTGGAGGCCGACCACGGCCAGACCGGCGGCCGGGGACTGCTCCTGGTGCGCGAGGTGGCCCGGGAGGCGGGCGGGGTGGTCGACGTGGAGCACACCGCGAGCGGCGGCAAGGTGATCTGGGCCGCCCTGCCGCTCAAGCCCGCCGCACTGCCGTGACGCCTACCAGCCCGCGGACGGGCCCGTCAGTTCCCTGATCGCCGGACGGGCCGCGTCCAGGACGGTCATGAACCAGGCCGAGAACGGGTCCCGGGCATGCCGCTCGGCCAGCTCGGCCGCCGTCACGAAGGCGGTCCGGGCGACCTCCTCCGGGTCCGGCCCGAGCGGCGCCTGCACCAGGCCGACGAACAGGTGGTTGAACTCCTGCTCCACCAGGCCCGAGGCGGGGTCCGGGTGGTTGTACCGGACCGTGCCGGCCTCCGCGAGCAGCGACGGCGACACGCCCAGCTCCTCGTACGTGCGCCGGGACGCCGCCGCGAACGGGGCCTCGCCCGGGTACGGGTGACCGCAGCAGGTGTTGGACCACACACCGGGGGAGTGGTACTTGCCGAGCGCCCGCTGCTGGAGCAGCAGCCGGCCCTGCTCGTCGAAGAGGAACACCGAGAACGCCCGGTGCAGCTGCCCGGGCGGCTGATGGGCGGCGAGCTTCTCCGCCGTACCGGTCGTCACACCCTTCTCGTCGACCAGTTCCAGCAAAATCGCCTCTGCGGTGCCCTCCGACGAGCTGTGCGTCGCGGTGGCAGGTGTGATCGGCATACCCATCCTTCGCCTCGGTCTTCGCACCCCAAGTCTGCCGTACGAATCCGGCACTCCCGGCACGTCCACGGGGTGGCGCGCGGCGCGGCACCGGGAGTCGGACCCGGTAGATCATCGTGCCCGGCGTCCGGCGCGGGGAACCGTCCGGGGATGCGTCGAACGGGAGTGCGGTCGGTCAGTGGCACAGCCGTGCTTCGTGCTCCGCGTGGCCGCCCGGCTCCAGCTGGAAGGTGCAGTGCTCCACGTCGAAGTGGTGTCCGATGCAGCCCTGCAGCTCGTGCAGCATCTTCTCGTGCCCGATGGCGTTCAGCGCCTCGGAGCTGACCACCACGTGCGCCGACAGCACCGGCATGCCCGAGGTGATCGTCCAGGCGTGCAGGTCGTGGACGTCCTCCACGCCGTCCAGCGCCAGGATGTGCGCCCGGACCTCCGCCATGTCGACCCCCTTGGGGGCCGCCTCCAGCAGCACGTCCAGCGTCTCGCGCAGCAGCTTCAGCGTCCGCGGCACGATCATCAGCCCGATGACCAGCGAGGCGACCGGGTCCGCCGCCTGCCAGCCGGTGGCCAGGATCACGGCCGCCGAGATCAGCACCGCCACCGAGCCCAGCGCGTCCGCCGCCACCTCCAGGAAGGCGCCGCGCACGTTCAGACTCTCCTTCTGGCCGCGCATCAGCAGGACCAGCGAGACGGAGTTCGCGACCAGGCCGACGAGGCCGAACACGACCATCAGGCCGCCCCGGGTCGCCGCGGGCTCCACGAACCGCTGCACCGCCTCGTACAGGACGTATCCGCCGACCCCGAGCAGCAGCAGGCAGTTGGCCAGGGCCGCGAGGATCTCGGCGCGGGCGTAGCCGAAGGTGCGGTTGGTGCTCGCCGGGCGGTTCGCGAAGTGCACGGCGACCAGCGCCATGCCGAGGCCCACCGCGTCGGTCGCCATGTGGGCCGCGTCCGCGATCAGCGCGAGCGAGTCCGCGACCAGACCGCCGGCGATCTCGACCACCATGACGGTCAGCGTGATGCCGAGCGCGATCCGCAGCCGGCCCCGGTACGCGGCCGTGGCCGTACCCGGAGCCGGCGCGTGGGAGTGCGCGTGCCCGTGGTCGTGCCCTGCCCCCATGACTACCGCCTTCCGTGTGCCTGCCCGGAGGCCAGTGAACTATGGGGCGGGGGTACGGGGCAACGCGGCACTGAACACCGTTGTCATGTGCCGTGACCTGCGGAAACGTTCCGCAGGTCAGCGCGGTCCCGGCTCACCGGCCGTGGTGCAGCCGCCAGCCCGCCCACGCCGACTCGACCATCTCCCGCACCCCGCGCCGGGCCCGCCAGCCCAGCTCCTCGGCGGCCCGCTCGGCCGAGGCCACCGCGCGCGGCGCGTCACCGGGACGCCGGCCCTCCACCACGGGCGCCCGGCGGTCCCCGGTGACCTCCCCGACGACCGAGATCAGCTCGCGCACCGAGACGCCCTCGCCGCGGCCGATGTTCAGCGTCAGATCGCCGGCCGCGTCCCCGCCGGCCAGCCGCCGGGCCGCCGCCAGGTGGGCGTCCGCGAGGTCGGCGACGTGGATGTAGTCCCGCACACAGGTGCCGTCCGGCGTCGGATAGTCGTCGCCGAAGATGCGCGGGGCCTCGTTCCGGGTGAGCCGGTCGAAGACCATCGGCACGATGTTGAACACGCCCGTGTCCGCCAGCTCCGGCGCCGCCGCGCCCGCCACGTTGAAATAGCGCAGACAGACCGTCGAGATCCCGTGCGCCCGGCCCGCCGCCCGCACCAGCCACTCCCCGGCCAGCTTGGTCTCGCCGTACGGGTTCACCGGGGCGCACGGGGTGTCCTCGGTGATCAGGTCCACGTCCGGGTTGCCGTACACGGCCGCCGACGAGGAGAACAGCAGCCGGCCGACGCCCGCCTCGGCGACCGCGTCCAGCAGGGTGGCCAGACCGCCCACGTTCTCCCGGTAGTAGCGGGTGGGCTGCGCCACCGACTCCGCGACCTGCTTGCGCGCCGCGAGATGGACCACGCCCGTCACGCCGTACTCCGCGAAGACCCGCTTCAGCAGGTCCCCGTCCAGCGTCGAGCCCCGGACCAGCGGCACCTCGGCCGGCAACCGCTCGGGCACGGCGGCCGACAGGTCGTCCAGCGCCACGACGCTCTCCCCGGCGCCCGCCATGGCCCGTGCCACATGCGCCCCGATGTATCCGGCTCCGCCGGTGATCAGCCACGTCATGGTCGTCCACCCTATGCCGAGCCGTCCGGTGTCCCGGTTGCCCGGGTCTGCCCCATCGGTTTGTGGGCCGGGCCCCCGATCCCCGATGATGATCGCGGCAAAGGCCGGGGCAGCCCCCGAGGACCGGGCCGTGAACGGCCGGTGAACACGGCCCCCGGCCCATCCGATAGCCTCTGCCGACATGCCGCCCGGGTGCCGCAGGCAGGGGCGCCCCACCACGCAGACGACCGGCGCCCGTGCGCCGGCACCCAGGGAGTGAGTTCGGTTGTCGACCGCCATCGTCACCGGTCAGCCGGTCCCCGGATCGTCACTGGAGGACGATCTGCGGTCCCTCGGCTTCGAGGTGCGGGTGGCGGCCGGCGCCGCCGAGACCGAGTCCCTGCTCGCCGCCGTGCCGGCCGACCGCCGCGTGGCCCTGGTCGACGCCCGCTTCGTCGGCCACCCGCACGCGCTGCGGCTCGGCCTGACCGACCCGCGCTTCCCGCTCGCCGCCGTGCCCGGCGCCGTCACCGCCCAGCCCGCCGCCCGGCAGGCGCTCACCCGGGCCGTGGCCCGCGAGACCTCCGCCGACGGCGGCACCACCCAGGCCGGCGGCGCCCCCGCGCTCGCCGTGGACAGCCTCGCCGACCGCGTCGCCACCGCGCTCGACGCCGACGGCGGCGCCGTGCACCGGCCCGAGCTCGGCAGCCTGGTCGCCACGGTCCCGGCCGACCCGCAGGCCCGCAACGAGGCCCGGCAGGCCGTGGCCGCCGTCGACGACGAGGCGGTTCGCCTGAAGTCGGCCGTGAAGTCCCGCGACGGCTTCTTCACCACGTTCTTCATCAGCCCGTACTCGCGCTACCTCGCCCGCTGGTGCGCCCGCCGCGGCCTGACCCCGAACCAGGTCACCACGGCCTCGCTGCTCACCGCGCTGATAGCGGCGGGCTGCGCGGCGACCGGCACCCGCGGCGGCTTCGTCGCGGCCGGTGTGCTGCTGATCGCCTCCTTCGTCCTGGACTGCACCGACGGCCAGCTCGCCCGCTACGCCCTGAAGTACTCCACCCTCGGCGCCTGGCTCGACGCCACCTTCGACCGGGCCAAGGAGTACGCCTACTACGCCGGCCTCGCGCTCGGCGCGGCCCGCGGCGGCGACGACGTGTGGGCCCTCGCCCTCGGCGCGATGATCCTGCAGACCTGCCGGCACGTGGTCGACTTCTCCTTCAACGAGGCCAACCACGACGCCACCGCCAACACCAGCCCCACCGCCGCCCTCTCCGACCGGCTCGACAGCGTCGGCTGGACGGTCTGGCTGCGCCGCATGATCGTGCTGCCGATCGGCGAGCGCTGGGCGATGATCGCGGTCCTCACCGCGGCGACCACCCCGCGGATCACCTTCTACGTCCTGCTCGCCGGCTGCGCCTTCGCCGCCACGTACACGACCGCGGGCCGGGTGCTGCGCTCCCTGACCCGCAAGGCGCGGCGGACCGACCGGGCCGCACAGGCCCTCGCCGACCTCGCCGACTCGGGACCGCTCGCCGGGGCCGTGCGGCGCGTGGCCGGCAAGGGGCTGCCCGGACTCGCCGTACCCGCCGTCGCCCTGCTCGGCGGCGCCGCGGTGACGGCCGCCTCGGCCCTCACGGACTTCGGCGGCCTGCTGCCGGTCGCCGGCGCCGCCGTGTACGTCCTCACCTCGGCCCTCGCCGTCGCCCGCCCCCTCAAGGGCGCCCTCGACTGGCTGGTCCCGCCCTTCTTCCGGGCCGCCGAGTACGGCACGGTGCTCGCCCTGGCCGGCAAAGCCGGGGTGAACGGGGCGCTTCCTGCGGCTTTCGGCCTGGTGGCGGCCGTCGCCTACCATCACTACGACACGGTGTACCGCATCCGCGGCAACGCCGGAGCGCCGCCGGCCCGGCTGGTGCGCGCCATCGGGGGGCACGAGGGGCGGACCCTGCTCGTCACCGTCCTCGCCGCGCTGCTCACCGCCGCGCAGTTCAAGGCCGCGCTCACGGTCCTCGCCGTGGCCGTCGCCCTGGTGGTGCTCGTCGAGAGCATCCGCTTCTGGGTGTCCGCCGGGGCGCCCGCTGTACACGACGAAGGAGAAACCGCATGATCGGCCTCGTGCTCGCGGCCGGCGCCGGACGGCGTCTGCGCCCCTACACCGACAGCCTGCCGAAGGCGCTGGTGCCGGTGGGGCCCGCGGGCATAGAGGACTCGATCACGGTGCTGGACCTGACGCTCGGCAACTTCGCCGAGATCGGGCTGACCGAGGTCGCGATCATCGTCGGCTACCGCAAGGAGGCCGTCTACGAGCGCAAGGCGGCCCTGGAGGCCAAGTACGGCCTCAAGCTCACCCTCATCGACAACGACAAGGCCGAGGAGTGGAACAACGCCTACTCCCTGTGGTGCGGCCGTGACGCCCTCAAGGACGGCGTGATCCTCGCCAACGGCGACACCGTGCACCCGGTCTCCGTCGAGAAGACCCTGCTCGCCGCCCGCGGCGACGGCAAGAAGATCATCCTCGCCCTGGACACGGTGAAGAACCTGGCCGACGAGGAGATGAAGGTCGTCGTCGACCCCGACAAGGGCATGACGAGGATCACCAAGCTGATGGACCCGGCCGAGGCCACCGGCGAGTACATCGGCGTCACCCTGATCGAGGGCGACGCCGCGCCGGAGCTGGCCGACGCGCTGAAGACGGTCTGGGAGACCGACCCGCAGCAGTTCTACGAGCACGGCTACCAGGAACTCGTCAACCGGGGCTTCCGCATCGACGTGGCGCCGATCGGCGACGTCAAGTGGGTCGAGATCGACAACCACGACGATCTCGCCCGTGGACGGGAGATCGCGTGCCAGTACTGACCCGGCTCATCCCCTCGCCGGTCGTCGTGGACATCCGCCCGGGTGCCCTCGACGACCTGGGCTGCGTCCTGGCCGACGAGCGCATCTCCCAGTCGGGCCGGCTGGCCATCGCCGTCAGCGGCGGCTCCGGCGCCCGGCTGCGCGAACGGATCGCCCCCTCGCTGCCCGGCGCCAGCTGGTACGAGGTCGGCGGCGGCACCATCGACGACGCGGTGCGGCTGGCGAGCGACATAAAGGCCGGCCACTACGACGCGGTCGTCGGCCTCGGCGGCGGGAAGATCATCGACTGCGCCAAGTTCGCGGCGGCCCGGGTGGGCCTGCCGCTGGTCGCGGTCGCCACCAACCTCGCGCACGACGGCCTGTGCTCCCCGGTGGCGACCCTGGACAACGACGCGGGCCGCGGCTCGTACGGCGTGCCCAACCCGATCGCGGTCATCATCGACCTCGACGTGATCCGCGAGGCACCCGTCCGGTTCGTCCGCTCCGGTATCGGCGACGCCGTCTCCAACATCTCCGCGGTCGCGGACTGGGAGCTGGCCAACCGGGTCAACGGCGAGAAGATCGACGGCCTGGCCGCCGCCATGGCCCGCCAGGCCGGCGAGGCGGTGCTCCGGCACCCCGGCGGAGTCGGCGACGACGGCTTCCTCCAGGTGCTCGCCGAGGCGCTGGTGCTCACCGGCATCGCCATGTCCGTGTCGGGCGACTCCCGCCCGTCCTCCGGTGCCTGCCACGAGATCAACCACGCCTTCGACCTGCTCTACCCCAAGCGCGCCGCCGCCCACGGCGAGCAGTGCGGCCTCGGTGCCGCCTTCGCCATGTACCTGCGCGGCGCCCACGAGGAGTCGGCGTACATGGCCGAGGTGCTGCGCCGGCACGGGCTTCCGGTGCTGCCGGACGAGATCGGTTTCACCGTGGACGAGTTCGTCCGCGCGGTGGAGTTCGCCCCCGAGACCCGGCCCGGCCGCTACACGATCCTCGAACACCTCGACCTCAAGACGAACCAGATCAAGGACATCTACGCCGACTATGTCAAGGCCATCGGTAGCTGAACTCCGTCCGGTCGTCCACCCCGCGGGGGTGAAGGACCGGCGCAGCGGTGAGCACTGGGCGGGACGCCTCTACATGCGCGAGGTGTCCCTGCGCGTCGACCGCTACCTGGTGAACACCAGGGTCACGCCGAACCAGCTCACGTACCTGATGACCGTCTGCGGGGTGCTCGCGGCCCCGGCCCTGCTGGTGCCGGGGATCGTGGGCGCCGTGCTCGGCGTGGTCGCCACCCAGCTGTACCTGCTGCTGGACTGCGTCGACGGCGAGATCGCCCGCTGGAAGAAGCAGTACTCGCTCGCCGGGGTCTACCTGGACCGCGTCGGCGCCTACCTTACCGACGCGGCCGTCCTCGTCGGCCTCGGCCTGCGCGCCGCCGACCTGTGGGGCCCCGGCCGGATCGACTGGCTGTGGGCCTTCCTCGGCACCCTCGCCGCGCTCGGCGCCATCCTGATCAAGGCCGAGACCGACCTGGTCGGCGTCGCCCGCCACCAGACCGGCAAGCCCCCGGTGCAGGAGGCCGCCTCCGAGCTGCGCTCCTCCGGCATGGCGCTGGCCCGCCGGGCCGCGGCGGCGCTGAAGTTCCACCGGCTGATCCTCGGCATCGAGGCCTCGCTGCTCATCCTGGTGCTCGCGATCGCGGACCAGGCCCGCGGCGACCTGTTCTTCACCCGCCTCGGTACGGCCGTCCTCGCGGGCATCGCCCTGCTGCAGACGCTGCTGCACCTGGTGTCCATCCTCGCCTCCAGCAGGCTGAAGTGAGCGCGCCCATGAAGGTCGGCGCCGTCATCATCACGATGGGCAACCGGCCCGAGGAACTGCGGGCCCTGCTGGACTCCGTCGCCAAGCAGGACGGCGACCCGGTCGAGGTGGTCGTCGTCGGCAACGGCTCGCCCGTCCCGGACGTCCCCGAGGGCGTCCGGACCGTGGAGCTGCCCGAGAACCTGGGCATCCCCGGCGGGCGCAACGTCGGCATAGAGGCCTTCGGGCCCGGCGGCCGCGACGTCGACATCCTGCTCTTCCTCGACGACGACGGCCTGCTCGCCCGGCACGACACCGCCGAGCTGTGCCGCGAGGCCTTCGCGGCCGACCCGGAGCTGGGCATCATCAGCTTCCGCATCGCCGACCCCGACACCGGCGAGACCCAGCGCCGGCACGTGCCCAGGCTGCGCGCCTCCGACCCGATGCGCTCCTCCCGGGTCACCACCTTCCTCGGCGGCGCCAACGCCGTCCGCACCCGCGTCCTCGCCGAGGTCGGCGGACTCCCGGACGAGTTCTTCTACGCCCACGAGGAGACCGACCTGGCCTGGCGGGCCCTCGACGCCGGCTGGATGATCGACTACCGGTCCGACATGGTGCTGTACCACCCGACGACCGCGCCCTCGCGGCACGCGGTCTACCACCGCATGGTCGCCCGCAACCGGGTCTGGCTCGCCCGCCGCAACCTCCCCGCCCTCCTGGTGCCGGTCTACCTGGGCGTCTGGCTGCTGCTCACCCTGCTCCGCCGTCCCTCGGGGCCGGCCCTGAAGGCATGGTTCGGCGGTTTCCGGGAAGGCTGGACCACGCCCTGCGGCCCGCGCCGCCCGATGCGCTGGCGTACCGTGTGGCGGCTCACCCGACTGGGCCGTCCCCCGGTCATCTGACAAGCTCGTCCCCGTGCGCCGGTGCGCCCGCGCAGGGCAGGACGCACGCGAACGCGAACCCGAAGACGAAAGTTTCCACACCTGTGAGTGAGACCACGCACGACGGCACGGTCGCGGTGACCGCGGCCCCGTCGCCCGACGAGGGACTGACGGCGGCCGAGCTCGCCGCCAAGTACGGCCTCTCCGTGAGCGGCGCCCGGCCCTCGCTCGTGGAGTACGTCCGTCAGCTCTGGGGACGCCGCCACTTCATCCTCGCCTTCTCCCAGGCGAAGCTGACCGCCCAGTACAGCCAGGCCAAGCTCGGCCAGCTCTGGCAGGTGGCCACGCCGCTGCTGAACGCGGCCGTGTACTTCTTCATCTTCGGGCTGATCCTGCACGCCAGCCGCGGCATGTCCCGGGACGTGTACATCCCGTTCCTGGTGACCGGCGTGTTCGTGTTCACCTTCACCCAGAGTTCGGTGATGTCCGGCGTCCGCGCGATCTCCGGCAACCTCGGCCTGGTGCGCGCCCTGCACTTCCCGCGCGCCTCGCTGCCCGTCTCCTTCTCGCTCCAGCAGCTCCAGCAGCTGCTGTTCTCGATGATCGTGCTGTTCGTCGTGGCGATCGGCTTCGGCAGCTACCCGGGCCCGTCCTGGCTGCTGATCGTGCCGGTGCTGGTGCTGCAGTTCCTGTTCAACACCGGTCTGGCGCTGATCGTGGCCCGCATGGGCGCCAAGACGCCGGACCTCGCGCAGCTGATGCCGTTCGTGCTGCGGACCTGGATGTACGCCTCCGGCGTGATGTTCTCCATCCCGGTCATGCTGCAGGACAAGCCCCACTGGATCGCGACGGTCCTGCAGTGGAACCCGGCCGCCGTCTACATGGACCTGATGCGCTTCGCCCTGATCGACGGCTACGGTTCCGGGAACCTGCCCGACCACGTCTGGGCCGTGGCCGGCGGCTGGGCCGTGCTCTTCGCCGTGGGCGGTTTCGTGTACTTCTGGAAGGCGGAGGAGCGGTACGGCCGTGGCTGAGCAGAACATCCAGGATCGCCGTCCGACGGTCATCGCGGACGACCTGCACATCGTCTACCGGGTCAACGGCGCCAAGACCGGCAAGGGCAGCGCGACGGCGGCCCTGAGCCGGATCCTCAGGCGGGGCTCCGGCGACGCGGCGCGCGGGGTGCGCAAGGTGCACGCCGTGCGCGGTGTGTCCTTCGTCGCCTACCGCGGCGAGGCCATCGGTCTGATCGGCTCCAACGGCTCCGGCAAGTCCACCCTGCTGCGCGCCATCGCCGGTCTGCTGCCCGCGGAGGAGGGCAAGGTCTACACCGACGGCCAGCCCTCCCTGCTGGGCGTGAACGCGGCCCTGATGAACGACCTCACGGGCGAGCGGAACATCATCCTGGGCGGTCTCGCCATGGGCATGTCCCGGGAGCAGATCAAGGAGCGCTACCAGGACATCGTCGACTTCTCGGGCATCAACGAGAAGGGCGACTTCATCACCCTGCCGATGCGCACGTACTCCTCCGGCATGGCGGCGCGCCTGCGCTTCTCCATCGCCGCAGCCAAGGACCACGACGTCCTCATGATCGACGAGGCGCTGGCCACCGGCGACCGCAAGTTCCAGAAGCGCTCCGAGGAGCGCATCCGGGAACTGCGCAAGGAGGCCGGAACGGTTTTCCTGGTCAGTCACAACAACAAGTCCATCCGCGACACCTGCAACCGCGTGCTGTGGCTGGAGCGCGGCGAACTGCGCATGGACGGTCCGACCGACGAGGTCCTGAAGGAGTACGAGAAGTTCACGGGCAAGTGACGCGTTTCGGCCAGGGCCCCGCCGGAATTCCTCCGGCGGGGCCCTGCGTCTGCAAAGGAAGCGTCAACTCGGCCTGGCGGAAGGAATCTTGGAGCCAATCGGTGTGTTGTTGTGATGTGCAGGACACCCCGACGGTCCGTGCCGCGTTGTACAACGTAAGCTGTACCGGTGCCGGAAAGCGGCAAGTGGGGCGATAATGCGCGACACCCTGCGACGGGACGGCCCCGCGCAGTGCGGGGCGGCGTGTCCGAAATAGTGTGTATTGGGTCGGCAGTGTAGAACGGGAGATGTGACGGCAATGGCTACGGAAACTCCCCTGCTCAGCGCAGCGTGTGCCGTCCCCGCCCCGGGCAGCTCCCGATGACGGCCACCGGCACGGCGCCCGACCTGGAACGCGCCACGCTGGACAAGGCCGCGGGCGAGAACTTCCCCGTGGCCCCGTTCTTCCTTCCCAGGGCCTGGCGCGAGGACCTCATGGCCGTCTACGGCTTCGCCCGCCTCGTGGACGACATCGGCGACGGCGACCTCGCCCCCGGTGGCACCGACGCCCGGCTGCTCGGCGTGCCGCCCGCCGCGGCCGCGGACCGGCTGGTTCTCCTCGACGCCTTCGAGGCCGACCTGCGCCGCGTCTTCGGCGGCACCCCGCGCCACCCGCTGCTGCGCCGCCTGCAGCCCACCGTCCGCCGCCGCGCCCTCACCCCCGAGCCGTTCCTCGGGCTGATCGCCGCCAACCGCCAGGACCAGCTCGTCACCCGGTACGAGACCTACGACGACCTCCTCGCCTACTGCGAGCTGTCCGCCAACCCCGTCGGCCGCCTCGTCCTCGCCGTCACCGGTACCTCCACGCCCGAGCGGATCCGGCTGTCCGACGCGGTCTGCACGGCGCTGCAGATCGTGGAGCACCTCCAGGACGTCGCCGAGGACCTCGGCCGCGACCGGATCTACCTCCCCGCCGCCGACATGAAGCGCTTCCACGTCCAGGAGGCGGACCTCGCCGCGAAAACCGCGAGCGCATCGGTGCGCGCCCTGGTTGCATATGAAGCACAACGCGCACGCGATCTGCTGAATGAAGGCGCCCCCCTGGTGGGTAGCGTCCACGGAAGGCTGAAGCTGCTGCTCGCGGGGTTCGTGGCGGGAGGAAGGGCGGCGATCCGGGCGATCGCCGCCGCCGAATACGACGTACTTCCCGGCCCGCCCAGACCCGGCAAGGTCCAGTTGCTGCGTGAGGTGGGCGTGATCCTGCGAGGAGAGAGGTGATCCGGACCGTGGAGTCTCCGCCGCACGTGTCCGCGCCGGTACTCGCCGCCTACAGCTACTGCGAGGTCGTGACCGGGCAGCAGGCCCGCAACTTCGCGTACGGCATCCGGCTGCTGCCGACGGCCAAGCGCCGCGCCATGTCGGCGCTGTACGCGTTCTCCCGGCGCGTGGACGACATCGGCGACGGCGACCTGGCCGGCGAGGTCAAGCTGGCGCGCCTGGAGGACACCCGGGCGCTGCTCGCCCGGATCCGCGAGGGCGGCGTCGAGGAGGACGACACCGACCCGGTGGCCGTCGCCCTCAGCCACGCCGCGGACGCCTTCCCGATCCCGCTCGGCGGCCTCGACGAGCTGATCGACGGCGTCCAGATGGACGTACGCGGGGAGACCTACGAGACCTGGGACGACCTGAAGGTGTACTGCCGGTGTGTCGCCGGTGCCATCGGCCGCCTCTCGCTCGGCGTGTTCGGCACCGAACCGGGAGCCCGCGGCGCCGAGCGCGCGGCCGAGTACGCCGACACGCTGGGCCTCGCCCTGCAGCTCACCAACATCCTGCGGGACGTCCGCGAGGACGCGGCGGGCGGCCGTACCTACCTGCCCGCCGACGACCTCGCCAAGTTCGGCTGCTCGGCCGGCTTCCACGGGCCGACCCCGCCGGAGGGCTCCGACTTCGCCGGCCTCGTCCACTTCGAAGTGCGACGCGCCCGGGCCCTGTTCGCCGAGGGCTACCGGCTGCTGCCCATGCTGGACCGGCGCAGCGGCGCCTGCGTGGCCGCGATGGCCGGCATCTACCGCCGGCTGCTGGACCGCATCGAGCGCGACCCGGAGGCCGTGCTGCGCGGCCGGGTCTCGCTGCCCGGCCACGAGAAGGCCTACGTCGCCGTGCGCGGCCTGTCCGGGCTCGACACCCGGCACGTGGCCCGCCCCGTCTCCCGGCGCTCCGTGCGGAGGCGCGCCTGATGCAGCGCACCGCACCAGAGCCGGCCGGACCGGACGGCATGCGACAGGCAACCCTTCCCCGCGGCGTGGCGTCCCTGACTCCGACGGCCGGGCGTGCACCGTTCAACCAGCACACGCGCGCCCTGAGGAGGCGCGAGGCGCTGCCGGACATGCGGCCGGCCCGCGGACGGCCCACGGCCCCTCCCGGCCCGGCCCGCGGAACGCTCGCGCACGGAGGGAAGGACGCACGATGAGCGACGGCTCACCCCCCGCACCGGTGCGGTCCGGCACCGCGCGCACGGCAGGCCGCAGCGCGGTCGTGGTCGGCGGCGGCCTCGCCGGGGTCACCGCGGCGCTCGCCCTCGCCGACGCGGGCGTCCGGGTCACCCTGCTCGAAGGCAGGCCCAGGCTGGGCGGCCTCGCCTTCTCCTTCCAGCGCGGCGGACTGACCGTCGACAACGGCCAGCACGTGTACCTGCGCTGCTGCACCGCCTACCGCTGGTTCCTCGACCGGATCGAGGCCACGGCGCTGGCACCGCTGCAGGACCGCCTGGACGTGCCCGTCGTCGACGTCGCCAAGCCCGAGGGACGGCGGCTCGGCAGGCTGCGGCGCGACCCGCTGCCCGTCCCCCTCCACCTGGGGCGCAGCCTGGCCGCCTATCCGCACCTCTCGCTCGCCGAGCGCGCTGCCGTCGGGCGGGCCGCGCTCGCGCTGAAGGGGCTCGACCTCGCCGATCCGGCCCTGGACACCCAGGACTTCGGCAGCTGGCTGGCCGCGCACGGCCAGTCGGCCCGCGCCGTCGAGGCCCTGTGGGACCTGGTCGGCGTCGCCACTCTCAACGCGGTCGCGGGCGACGCCTCGCTGGGGCTCGCCGCGATGGTGTTCAAGACCGGTCTGCTGTCCGACCCGGGAGCGGCCGACATCGGCTGGGCCCGCGTCCCGCTGGGCGAACTGCACGACCGGCTGGCCCGCAAGGCGCTCGACTCCGCGGGCGTGCGTACCGAGGTCCGTACACGCGTCACCTCCGTCTCCCTCAACGAGAACGGGACGTGGAGCGTTCAGGTTCCCGGCGAGAATCTGGAAACCGACGCGGTCGTCCTCGCCGTACCCCAGCGCGAGGCCCACGACCTGCTGCCGCCCGGCGCCCTCGACGCGCCCGAGCGGCTGCTGGAGATCGGCACCGCGCCGATCCTCAACGTCCACGTGGTCTACGACCGCCCGGTGCTCGCGCGGCCCTTCTTCGCCGCGCTCGGCACCCCCGTGCAGTGGGTGTTCGACCGCACCCACGCCTCCGGGCTGCGCACGGGACAGTACCTCGCGCTGTCGCAGTCGGCCGCGCAGGACGAGATCGACACCCCGGTCGCCGAGCTGCGCGAGCGCTACCTGCCCGAGCTGGCACGTCTCATCCCGGGCACGCGCGCGGCCGTGGTCGAGGACTTCTTCGTGACCCGGGAGCGCACCGCGACGTTCGCCCCCACCCCCGGCGTCGGGCGGCTGCGGCCCGGCGCCCGCACCAAGGCCCCCGGCCTGTACCTGGCCGGAGCGTGGACCGCCACCGGGTGGCCCGCGACCATGGAGAGTGCGGTCCGCAGCGGAGTGAGCGCGGCCGACGCCGCCCTCGGCACCCTGGGCCGGCCCCGCCCCCGCCACCTCTTCGCATGCGAGGAGGCGGCCTGATGCCCGATCAGCAGGCGGCACGCCCCCGCACCCCCGGTACCGCAACAAGAGGAGAGACTGTGCCCACTGTGCCCCCGGCCTCGACGCCCGCTCCACGGGCCGCGGTGGACGTCACCGCGCTGCTGGAGCGCGGCCGGACCCTGGCCACACCGGTGCTGCGCGCGGCCGTCGACCGCCTGGCGCCTCCCATGGACACCGTCGCCGCCTACCACTTCGGCTGGATCGACGCCGCCGGCAACCCCGCCGACGGCGACGGCGGCAAGGCCGTCCGCCCCGCGCTCGCCGTGCTCTCCGCCGAGGTCACCGGCGCCGCACCCGAGGTGGGCGTCCCGGGCGCGGTCGCCGTCGAACTCGTGCACAACTTCTCGCTGCTGCACGACGACCTGATGGACGGCGACGAGCAGCGCCGGCACCGCGACACCGTCTGGAAGGTGCACGGCCCCGCCCAGGCCATCCTGGTCGGCGACGCGCTGTTCGCCCTCGCCGGCGAGGTCCTGCTGGAACTCGGCACCGTCGAGGCCGGCCGCGCCACCCGCCGCCTGACCACCGCCACCCGTGCCCTGATCGACGGCCAGGCCCAGGACATCTCCTACGAGCACCGCGACCGGGTCAGCGTCGAGGAGTGCCTGGAGATGGAGGGCAACAAGACCGGCGCCCTGCTCGCCTGCGCCTCCTCCATCGGCGCGGTCCTCGGCGGCGCGGACGACGCCACCGCCGACGCGCTGGAACGGTACGGCTACCACCTCGGCCTCGCCTTCCAGGCCGTGGACGACCTGCTCGGCATCTGGGGCGACCCGGAGGCCACCGGCAAGCAGACCTGGAGCGACCTGCGCCAGCGCAAGAAGTCCCTGCCGGTGGTGGCCGCCCTCGCGGCCGGCGGCCCCGCCTCCGAGCAGCTCGGCGAGATCCTCGCCGCCGACGCCAAGAGCAGCGACTTCGAGAACTTCTCCGAGGAGGAGTTCGCGGCCCGCGCCGCGCTCATCGAGGAGGCCGGCGGCCGTGCCTGGACGGCCGAGGAAGCGCGCCGCCAGCACGCCATCGCCATCGAGGCCCTCGACGCCGTCGACATGCCCGACCGGGTGCGGGACTCCTTCGCGGCGCTCGCGGACTTCGTCGTCGTACGAAAGAGATGATCAGTATTGGCTGGATAAGCCTCGCGTAGTCGCCGGCCGGTGCCGAAGGGTCCAGGGCACCGGCCGACGGCGGACCCACAGCAGCACGACTCGCACGACTGCACGAAGGGGAAGCCATGACAGCGACGACCGACGGAAGCACCGGGGCGACCTTGCCGTCCCGCGCTGCCGCGGCCAGCGACACCACCCTCACCACCCCCGAGACGGCCGGGGTACACGAAGCCGCCGCCGGCGCCGCCCGCCGGGCCACCGACTTCCTGCTCGCCACGCAGGACGCCCAGGGCTGGTGGAAGGGCGACCTGGAGACCAACGTCACCATGGACGCCGAGGACCTGCTGCTCCGTCAGTTCCTGGGCATCCTGGACGAGAAGACCGTGCAGGCCGCCGCGAAGTTCATCCGCGGCGAGCAGCGCGAGGACGGCACCTGGGCCACCTTCTACGGCGGGCCCGGCGAACTGTCCACCACCGTCGAGGCGTACGTGGCCCTGCGCCTGGCCGGCGACGCGCCCGACGCCCCGCACATGGCGAAGGCCTCCGCCTGGATCCGCGAGCGCGGGGGCATCGCGGCCGCCCGGGTCTTCACCCGGATCTGGCTCGCCCTGTTCGGCTGGTGGAAGTGGGAGGACCTGCCCGAACTCCCCCCGGAACTGATCTACTTCCCCACCTGGTTCCCGCTCAACATCTACAACTTCGGGTGCTGGGCGCGGCAGACCATCGTGCCGCTGACCATCGTCTCCGCCAAGCGCCCCGTCCGCCCGGCCCCCTTCGCCCTGGACGAGCTGCACACCGACCCGGCGAACCCGAACCCGCCGCAGCCGCTGGCCCCCGTGGCGAGCTGGGACGGCGTCTTCCAGCGGCTCGACAAGGTGGTCCGCGGCTACCGCAGGGTCGCCGTCCGCAGACTCCGCAGGGCCGCGATGAACTCGGCGGCCCGCTGGATCATCGAACGCCAGGAGAACGACGGCTGCTGGGGCGGCATCCAGCCCCCGGCCGTGTACTCGGTCATCGCCCTGCACCTGCTCGGCTACGACCTGGAGCACCCGGTGCTGCGCGAGGGCCTCGCCTCGCTGGACCGCTTCGCCGTCTGGCGCGAGGACGGCGCCCGGATGATCGAGGCCTGCCAGTCCCCGGTGTGGGACACCTGCCTGGCCACCATCGCCCTGGTCGACGCCGGGCTCCCGGTCGACCATCCGCAACTGGTCAAGGCGGCCGACTGGATGCTCGGCGAGGAGATCGTCCGGCCCGGCGACTGGGCCGTACGCCGCCCGCAACTCCCGCCGGGCGGCTGGGCGTTCGAGTTCCACAACGACAACTACCCGGACATCGACGACACCGCCGAGGTCGCCCTCGCACTGCGCCGGGTCCGCCACCACGACCCGGAGCGCGTGGACAAGGCCATCGGGCGGGCGGTGCGCTGGAACCTCGGCATGCAGTCGAAGAACGGCGCCTGGGGCGCCTTCGACGTCGACAACACCAGCCCGTTCCCCAACCGGCTGCCGTTCTGCGACTTCGGCGAGGTCATCGACCCGCCGTCCGCGGACGTCACCGCGCACGTCGTGGAGATGCTCGCCGCCGAGGGCCTGGCCCACGACCCGCGCACCCGGCGCGGCATCGACTGGCTGCTCGCCGAACAGGAACCCAACGGCTCGTGGTTCGGCCGCTGGGGGGTGAACTACATCTACGGCACCGGGTCCGTGGTGCCCGCCCTGACGGCGGCCGGTCTGCCCGGCTCGCACCCGGCGGTCCGGCGGGCCGTGGCCTGGCTGGAGAGCGTCCAGAACGACGACGGCGGCTGGGGCGAGGACCTGCGCTCCTACAAGTACGCCAAGGAGTGGAGCGGCCGGGGCGCCTCCACCGCCTCGCAGACCGCGTGGGCGCTGATGGCGCTGCTCGCGGCGGGGGAGAAGGAGTCCAAGGCCGTCGAGCGCGGCGTCCGGTGGCTGGCCGACACCCAGCGGGAGGACGGCACCTGGGACGAGCCGTACTTCACCGGCACCGGCTTCCCCTGGGACTTCTCCATCAACTACCACCTGTACCGGCAGGTGTTCCCGCTCACCGCGCTCGGCCGGTACCTGCACGGCGACCCCTTCGAGCGCAAGCTGCTCGCCAGGAAGCCCCTGCCCGGGACCAAGGCGGGCTGAAGGTGAGCCACCAGCCCGCCCCGGCCCCGCTGCTGATCGCCTGCGCGCTCGGCATCGAGCACCTCGCCCTGCGCACCGGCGACCACGGCGGTGCCGGCGGGCCGGTCACCCTCGTCCGCACGGGCATGGGCCCCCGTGCGGCGGAACGCTCCGTCACCCGGCACCTGGCCGGTCCGGCGGCGGCCGGCACGGCCGCGCTGGCCACCGGCTTCTGTGCCGGGCTCGCTCCCGGCATGCACCCCGGCGACCTGGTCGTCGCCGAGGAGACCCGGGACCCGCACGGGACCGTCCCGTGCGTGGGCACCGAACTGCTGGTCAAGGAACTCGTGCGCCTGCTGCCCGGACGCACGGTCCACACCGGCCCACTCACCGGCTCCGACCACGTCGTCCGGGGACCCGAGCGGTCCGACCTGCTCGCCACCGGCGCGATCGCGGTCGACATGGAGTCGGCCGCCACGCTGCTGGCCGCCGTCCGCACGGGCGAGCGCCCGGTCGCGGCCGTCCGGGTGGTCGTGGACACTCCCGAACACGAACTCGTCCGGATCGGCACGGTGCGCGGCGGAATATCCGCTTTCCGCGTTCTCCGTTCCATCCTTCCCGCATTTTTCGAATGGCACCGTTCCTTGCTGCTCCCCCGGAGGTGAGCCAGATGGCCATGCCGTTGCGCCAGTCCATCAAGGTCGCTACGTACCTGGCTGAACAGAAGCTCCGCAGGCGGGACAAGTTTCCGCTCATCGTCGAGCTGGAACCCCTGTTCGCCTGCAATCTGAAGTGCGAGGGCTGCGGCAAGATCCAGCACCCGGCCGGTGTGCTCAAGCAGCGCATGCCGGTCGCCCAGGCGGTGGGCGCGGTGCTGGAGTCCGGTGCGCCGATGGTCTCCATCGCCGGCGGCGAGCCGCTGATGCACCCTCAGATCGACGAGATCGTGCGGCAGTTGGTGGCGAAACGGAAGTACGTCTTCCTGTGCACCAACGCGATGCTGCTGCGCAAGAAGATGGACAAGTTCACGCCCTCGCCCTACTTCGCCTTCGCCGTGCACATCGACGGCCTGCGCGAGCGGCACGACGAGTCCGTTGCGAAGGAGGGCGTGTTCGACGAGGCGGTGGCCGCCATCAAGGAGGCCAAGCGGCGCGGCTTCCGGGTGACCACCAACTCCACCTTCTTCAACACCGACACCCCGCAGACCATCATCGAGGTGCTCAACTTCCTCAACGACGACCTCAAGGTCGACGAGATGATGATCTCGCCCGCCTACGCCTACGAGAAGGCCCCCGACCAGGAGCACTTCCTCGGCGTCGAGCAGACCCGCGAGCTGTTCAAGAAGGCCTTCGCGGGCGGCAACCGCAGGAAGTGGCGGCTCAACCACTCCCCGCTCTTCCTGGACTTCCTGGAGGGCAAGGTCGACTTCCCGTGCACCGCGTGGGCGATCCCCAACTACTCCCTCTTCGGCTGGCAGCGCCCCTGCTACCTGATGAGCGACGGGTACGTGCCGACGTACCGCGAACTCATCGAGGAGACCGACTGGGACAAGTACGGCCGCGGCAAGGACCCGCGCTGCGCCAACTGCATGGCGCACTGCGGCTACGAGCCCACCGCCGTCCTCGCCACCATGGGCTCCCTGAAGGAGTCGCTGCGGGCGATGCGCGAGACCGTCTCCGGGAACCGGGAGTGACGCGATGACCGCCGTCCCCTTGGGCGTTCCCGGGGTACCGGCCCGTCCGGTCGCGCAGCGGCGCCTGTCGCGGCAGATCCAGGTCGGGCCGGTGGCGGTCGGGGGCGGAGCCCCGGTGTCGGTGCAGTCGATGACGACGACCCGCACGTCCGACATCGGCGCCACCCTGCAGCAGATCGCGGAACTCACCGCGTCCGGCTGCCAGATCGTCCGCGTCGCCTGCCCCACGCAGGACGACGCGGACGCCCTCGCGACCATCGCCCGCAAGTCGCAGATCCCGGTGATCGCGGACATCCACTTCCAGCCGAAGTACGTGTTCGCGGCCATCGAGGCCGGCTGCGCCGCGGTCCGCGTGAACCCCGGCAACATCAAGAAGTTCGACGACCAGGTGAAGGAGATCGCGCGGGCCGCCAAGGAGCACGGCACCCCGATCCGCATTGGCGTCAACGCCGGCTCGCTGGACCGGCGCCTGCTCCAGAAGTACGGCAAGGCCACCCCGGAGGCCCTGGTCGAGTCGGCGCTGTGGGAGGCGTCGCTCTTCGAGGAGCACGACTTCCGCGACATCAAGATCTCCGTCAAGCACAACGACCCGGTCGTGATGATCGAGGCGTACCGGCAGCTCGCCGAGGAGTGCGACTACCCGCTGCACCTGGGCGTCACGGAGGCCGGTCCCGCCTTCCAGGGCACGATCAAGTCGGCCGTCGCCTTCGGGGCGTTGCTGTCCCGGGGCATCGGGGACACCATCCGGGTGTCCCTGAGCGCGCCGCCCGCCGAGGAGGTCAAGGTCGGCATCCAGATCCTGGAATCGCTGGGGCTCAGGCAGCGGCGCCTGGAGATCGTCTCCTGCCCGTCCTGCGGCCGGGCCCAGGTGGACGTGTACAAGCTCGCCGAGGAGGTCACCGCGGGCCTGGACGGCATGGAAGTGCCGCTGCGGGTCGCGGTGATGGGATGCGTGGTCAACGGTCCGGGGGAGGCCCGGGAGGCCGACCTCGGGGTTGCCTCGGGCAACGGCAAGGGGCAGATCTTCGTCAAGGGCGAGGTCGTCAAGACCGTCCCCGAGTCGAAGATCGTGGAGACCCTCATCGAGGAGGCCATGAAGCTCGCCGAGCGGACGAGCCCCGCAGACAGTTGAGTTGAGGCAAGGCACGGACCGAGAGGGGGCCCGAGCGTGACCATTCTGGAGAACATCCGGGGACCACGCGACCTGAAGGCGCTGTCCGAGGCGGAACTCGGCGAACTGTCCGAGGAGATACGCGAGTTCCTGGTGCACGCGGTGTCGAGAACCGGCGGTCACCTCGGACCCAACCTGGGCGTGGTGGAACTGACCGTCGCCCTGCACCGGGTCTTCGAGTCACCGGTCGACCGGATCCTGTGGGACACCGGCCACCAGAGCTATGTGCACAAGCTGCTGACCGGCCGTCAGGACTTCTCGAAACTGCGCGGCAAGGGCGGACTGTCCGGCTACCCCTCGCGCGAGGAGTCCGAGCACGACGTCATCGAGAACAGCCACGCCTCCACCGCGCTCGGCTGGGCCGACGGCCTCGCCAAGGCCCGCCAGGTGCGGGGGGAGAGGGGCCATGTGGTCGCGGTCATCGGCGACGGCGCGCTGACCGGCGGCATGGCCTGGGAGGCGCTCAACAACATCGCCGCGGCCAGGGACCGGCCGCTGATCATCGTCGTCAACGACAACGAGCGGTCCTACGCCCCGACCATCGGCGGTCTCGCCAACCACCTGGCCACCCTGCGCACCACCGACGGCTACGAGAGGGTCCTCGCCTGGGGCAAGGAGGTGCTCCAGCGCACCCCGGTCGTCGGCACCACCCTCTACGAGTCCCTGCACGGCGCGAAGAAGGGCTTCAAGGACGCCTTCGCCCCGCAGGGCATGTTCGAGGACCTGGGGCTGAAGTACCTCGGCCCGATCGACGGCCACGACATCCAGGCCGTCGAGTCCGCGCTGCGCCGGGCGAAACGCTTCCACGGCCCCGTCCTGGTGCACTGCCTCACCGAGAAGGGCCGCGGCTACGAGCCCGCCCTCGCGCACGAGGAGGACCACTTCCACTCCGTCGGCGTGATGGACCCGCTGACCTGCGCGCCGCTCGCACCGTCCAAGGGGCCCTCCTGGACCTCGGTGTTCGGCGAGGAGATCGTGAAGATCGGGGAGGAGCGCGAGGACGTCGTCGCGATCACGGCGGCCATGCTGCACCCGGTCGGTCTCGGCGCGTTCGCCGAACGCTTCCCGGACCGGGTGTGGGACGTGGGCATCGCCGAGCAGCACGCGGCCGTCTCCGCGGCCGGCCTCGCCACCGGCGGGCTGCACCCGGTCGTCGCCGTCTACGCCACCTTCCTCAACCGCGCCTTCGACCAGGTGCTGATGGACGTCGCCCTGCACCGCTGCGGGGTCACCTTCGTCCTGGACCGGGCCGGCGTGACCGGCACCGACGGACCCTCGCACAACGGCATGTGGGACATGTCCGTGCTCCAGGTCGTCCCGGGACTGAGGATCGCCGCCCCGCGCGACGCCGACCAGCTGCGCGCCCAGCTGCGCGAGGCGGTCGCCGTGGACGACGCGCCCACCCTGGTCCGCTTCCCGAAGGAGTCGGCCGGCCCGAACATCCCGGCGCTCGACCGGGTCGGCGGCATGGACGTGCTGCACCGCGCCGGCCGCCCCGAGGTGCTGCTGGTGGCCGTCGGCGTGATGGCCTCCGTGTGCCTGCAGGCCGCCGAGCTGCTCCAGGCCCGCGGGATCGGCTGCACGGTGGTGGACCCGCGCTGGGTCAAGCCCGTCGACCCCGCGCTGCCGGGCCTCGCGGCCGAGCACCGCCTGGTCGCCGTGGTCGAGGACAACAGCCGGTCCGCGGGCGTCGGTTCGGCGGTGGCGCTGGCCCTGGGGGACGCCGACGTGGACGTGCCGGTACGGCGGTTCGGGATCCCGGAGCAGTTCCTCGCGCACGCCAAGCGCGGCGAGGTGCTGGCCGACATCGGCCTCACGCCGGTGGAGATCGCCGGGCGGATCAGTGGGAGTCTGGCCGTCAGGGACGCGGGCGGCACCGTCAAGGAGAGTGAATGACCACCGAGTTCGACCTCGGCGCCCTGCTCGCCGAGCGCGGAGCCGAGCGCTACGAGCTGCACGCGAGGCACCTCAACCCGCAGCTCCCGCGCATGCTGCACACCATCGGCTTCGACAAGGTCTACGAGCGTGCCGAGGGCGCCCACTTCTTCGACGCGGAGGGCAACGACTACCTGGACATGCTCGCCGGGTTCGGGGTGATGGGCCTGGGCCGCCACCACCCGGTCGTCCGCAAGGCGCTGCACGACGTCCTGGACCTGGACCTCGCCGACCTCACCCGGTTCGACTGCCAGCCGCTGCCGGGCCTGCTCGCCGAGCGGCTGCTGGCCCACAGCCCGCACCTGGACCGGGTGTTCTTCGGCAACAGCGGCACCGAGGCGGTCGAGACGGCCCTGAAGTTCGCCCGGTACGCCACCGGCAGGCCCCGCGTCCTCTACTGCGACCACGCCTTCCACGGCCTGACCACCGGCTCCCTGTCGGTCAACGGCGAGCGCGGCTTCCGCGACGGGTTCGCCCCGCTGCTGCCCGACACCGCCGTACCGCTCGGCGATCTCGACGCCCTGGCCCGGGAGCTGAAGAAGGGCGACGTCGCCGCGCTGATCGTGGAGCCGATCCAGGGCAAGGGCGTGCACGAGGCGCCGCCCGGCTATCTGCGGGCCGCGCAGGAACTGCTGCACCGGCACAAGGCGCTGCTCATCGCCGACGAGGTGCAGACCGGTCTGGGCCGCACCGGCGACTTCTACGCCTACCAGCACGAGGACGGCGTCGAACCCGACCTGGTGTGCGTGGCCAAGGCCCTGTCCGGCGGCTACGTGCCCGTCGGCGCCACCCTCGGCAGGGAGTGGATCTTCAAGAAGGTCTACTCGTCCATGGACCGGGTGCTGGTGCACTCGGCGAGCTTCGGCTCCAACGCCCAGGCGATGGCCTGCGGGCTCGCCGTGCTGTCGGTCATGGAGAACGAGCAGATCGTCGCCGGTGTGCGCCGGACGGGCGAGCTGCTGAAGTCCCGGCTCACGGCGCTGATCGACCGGTACGAGCTGCTCGCCGACGTCCGCGGCCGGGGCCTGATGATCGGCATCGAGTTCGGCAAGCCGTCCTCCCTGAAGCTGCGCAGCCGGTGGACCATGCTCCAGGCGGCCCGCAAGGGCCTGTTCGCGCAGATGGTCGTCGTACCGCTGCTGCAGAAGCACCGGATCCTCACCCAGGTCTCCGGCGACCACCTGGAGGTGATCAAGCTGATCCCGCCGCTGGTCGTCGACGAGGCGGACGTGGAACGGTTCGTGGACGCCTTCGCCGCGGTGATGGACGAGGCGCACAGCGGCGGCGGCCTGATGTGGGACTTCGGCAAGACGCTGATCAAGCAGGCGGTGGCCAACCGCTGACGGCGGCGCCGGCTTTTGCCTGAGAGGCAAGAAAATTGCCTCACAGGCAAGCCTGGGGCTCAATGGAGGCATGAACACCTCCGACGCCGCGCCGGCGGGCCCGGCTCCGGACGACGGCCTGCCCGCCGTCGCGCCGCAGCTGCGCGCCCTGCGCCGGCGCGCCGGTCTCACGCTGGAGGCCGCGGCCCGCGCCGCGGGCCTCTCGCCGGCCCATCTGTCCCGGCTGGAGACCGGACACCGCCAGCCGTCGCTGCCGATGCTCCTCGCGCTCGCCCGTATCTACGGTACGACCGTCTCCGGGCTGCTCGGCGAGACGGTCGCCGACCGGGACGCGATCGTGCGGGCCGCCGACATGGAGCCGACCCGGGCGGGCGGCTGGACGTACGTCCAGGCCGGCGCGCCCGGCCGCGGCATGCAGGCCCTGCGGGTGCGGGTGCCGTACGGCTCGCAGGGCGACATCGTGCGCGTCCACCCCGGTGAGGAGTGGCTCTACGTCCTCACCGGACGCCTGCGGCTGCGGCTCGGCGACACCGCGCACCTGCTCGGTCCCGGCGACAGCGCGCACTTCGACTCGCTCACCCCGCACCGCCTCGCCGCCGAGGACCACGACGGCGTGGAGCTGCTGTTCGTCCACACCCTGCTGCAGAGCCCCACGGCCACGCTGTGCCTGGGTCCGCCGACCGGAGAGCTGCCATGAGCAACTACGAGACCAAGTTCCCCCGTTCCCTGTGGGTCCGGCTGATCATCTACATCGCCCTCGGGCACGTCCTGGCCGCGTTCCTCTACCTGCTGTTCGCGGTGGGCGGCAAGGGCTGACGCCGGTACCCGGGTCAGTCCAGCAGACGCTCGCGCAGCCGCTCGCGGGACTCGGCCGACAGGCCCAGGCCCTGCGCGAGGTACGTGTCCACGTCGCCCCAGGTCCGCTCGATGCTCGCGAAGGCCGCCTCCAGGTACTCGGTGCGGGCGTCGAAGAGCGGGTCGAGCAGCTCCATCACCTCGGGGGTGTAGGCGGTGTCCGCGCTGCCGCTGCGGCGGACCTTGTAGCGCCGGTGCCCGGCGGCCGACTCCAGGTAGTCGGCGACGATCGCGTCCCGCTCGACCCCCAGGGCGAGCAGCGTCACCGCGATCGAGATGCCGGCGCGGTCCTTGCCGGCCGCGCAGTGCATCAGCGCGGGCACGCTGTCGTCGGCGAGCGCGTGCAGCACCCGGGAGTGCTCGGCGGTGCGCTCGACGACGATCTTCCGGTAGGAGGCGATCATGCGGGCCGCGCCCTTGCCGTCGTCCAGGATCGCGCGCAGCTGGTCGAGGTCGCCCTCGCGGACCATCTTCCAGAACTCGGCGCCGTCCGCCGGGTCGCTCAGCGGCAGGTTCACGTTCCGCACGCCGGGCAGCTCGACGTCGGGGCCCTCCAGCTTCTGGTCGGCCGCGTTGCGGAAGTCGAAGACCGTGTGCAGGCCCAGGGAGGCGAGGAAGGCCGCGTCCTCCTGCGTCGCGTGCGCGAGGTGGCCGCTGCGGTAGAGCACTCCGTGACGCACCCGTCGTCCGTCCACGGTCGGCAGCCCGCCCACATCGCGGAAATTGCGCACTCCGGTCAGCTCCGGCTCGGTCGACGGGACCTGCTGCGTCACGGGGGCTCCTCCCGGTCGGTCGCCGCCGTCGCGGCTCGGCGGCGGGCGCTGCGTCGACCATACGGCATCGATTTCCTCGGGCAATGAGTTGTCCACAGGCATTGCCAGAGGGGTGCGCGCCCCCGATGATGTTGGGACTTGAGCGGATCTGTTGGCCCTTGTGAGGTCTCGATGGTGGACATCGCGGAAAACGGTCGTACGTGGCTCCTTTCGGGGCCCCACAGCAGCTACGCCCTGCATCTCACCGACGCGGACGAGCTGCTGCACCTGCACTGGGGGCCGCGGATCTCCCTCGCCGACGCCGAGGCGCTCGCGGTGCGCCCGCTGCCCGGCTACCGGCCCTTCGAGTCCCCGCTGGACGGCCGTGAGGAGTACCCCGTCGAGGGCGGACCCCGGTTCGTCCGCCCCGCCCTGTCCGTCCGCACCGAGGAGCGGCGTGGCACCGAGTGGCGCTTCGTCGCCTGCGCCACGGAGGGCGACGAGCTGCGGCTGCGCTTCGACGACGACGGCGTGGGGATCACGCTGCACTACCGGATGCGCGGCGACGTGGTCGAGCGCTGGGTGACCGTCGTCAACGGCGGCCACGCGCGCGTGGAGCTGCTGCGGGCCGACGCGGCCACCTGGACGCTGCCCGACCGCGAGGGCTGGCACCTGTCCCAGCTGCACGGCCGCTGGGCCGCCGAGTCCCGGCTCACCGCCGCCCCCCTCACCTACGGCGAGAAGGTCATCGGCAGCCGCCGCGGCCACACCGGCCACCAGCACCTGCCCTGGGTCGCCCTCGACAGCGACGCCACCGAGGAGCACGGCGAGGTCTACGGCTGCGCGCTCGGCTGGTCCGGCTCCTGGCGCATCGCGGTCGCCCAGCTGCCGGACGCGCGCGTGCAGATCACCGGCGGCGCCGGCTACGACGACTCGGGCCTGCTGCTCCTCGCGCCCGGGGAGTCGTACACCACCCCGGTCTTCGCGGGCCTGTGGAGCGACGGCGGCTTCGGCGGCGCGAGCCGCGCCTGGCACGCCTACCAGCGCGCGTACGTCGTTCCGGACGCCGACCGGGACCGGCCCGTGCTGTTCAACTCCTGGGAGGCCACCTTCTTCGACATCTCCGAGGAGCAGCAGCTCGCGCTCGCCCGCCGGGCCGCCGAGATCGGGATCGAGCTGTTCGTCGTCGACGACGGCTGGTTCGGCACCCGCACCGGCGACCGCGCCGGCCTCGGCGACTGGACCCCCAACCCCGACCGCTTCCCGCACGGCCTGAAGCCCCTCGCCGACCAGGTGCACGGCCTCGGCATGCAGTTCGGCATCTGGGTCGAGCCCGAGATGGTCAACCCCGACAGCGACCTGTACCGCGCCCATCCCGACTGGGTGCAGCACCAGCCGGGACGCCGGCGGACGGAACTGCGCAACCAGCTCGTTCTCAACCTCGCGCGCGAGGACGTCCAGGAGTACCTCTGGGAGCGGCTGGACACCCTGCTCTCCAGCGCCCCGGTCGACTATGTGAAGTGGGACTTCAACCGCTGCTTCACCGACGCCGGCTGGCCCGGGGAACCGTACCCGCAGCGCCTGTGGGTGGACCACGTCCGCGCCCTGTACGCCCTGCTGGACCGGCTGCGGGCGGCCCATCCCGGTGTCGCCTTCGAGTCCTGCTCGGGCGGCGGCGGCCGGATCGACCTCGGTGTGCTCGGCCGCACCGACCAGGTGTGGACCTCCGACAACACCGACCCGCTGGACCGGCTCGCCATCCAGCACGGCTTCACCCAGATCCATCCCGCGCGCGTGATGGCGGCCTGGGTCACCGACAGCCCCAACACCCAGCTCAACGGGCGGGTCAGCTCGCTGCGGTTCCGGTTCGTCAGCGCCATGGCGGGCGTGCTCGGGGTGGGCGGGGACCTGACGGAGTGGAGCGCGGAGGAGCTGGCCGAGGCCCGGCGGTGGGTGGAGCTGTACAAGGAGATCCGCCCGGTCGTGCAGCACGGCGAGCTGTACCGGCTGCGGCCCCCCACGGGCGGCCTGAGCGCCGTGCAGTACCTCCGGGACGAGGAGGCGGTCGTCCTCGCCTGGCTCCAGGCGCAGAGCCACGGCGAGCCGGTCCCGGCGGTGCGGCTGCGCGGGCTCGACCCGGCAGCATCGTACGAATGCCGTGAAACGGGCGAAGTGCACCGGGGTGCCGTACTGCTGCACCACGGGCTGCACACCGGGCTGAAGGGCGACCTGGATGCGACGGTCATCCGGCTCCGCCGTATCTGAGCGCTCTGTACGGATTACCCCCTTTGTTCCAACTCGCTGCGGAATGCGGGGGCAGAGGACCGAACCGCGTGAGGAGCGTCATAGCCGTGACCGAGCGTCGCGCGTCATGTCCGCGTAATACCCGTCGCCACGAGGGAAACTGAGGGAACGAAGGGCCGGGAATTCACCGAGGGTGACCGTGGATTCCCGCGTCGGATCACCCAAAACGCGAACAGCCGGAATCGGCTGCTTGTTTCACGCGTCCCGCTCGCTTACGTTCGCCACCCAACCGGACGGAACGCCGAATCCTGCCGCCGTCCGGACTGCCCACACATGACCGGTCTCGGCAGGAGCGGGGGACCCACCAGGTACGACCGCCTGTCCCGGTCTCCGCGACAGGCTAGGGGTGCAGCCGTGCGCGCACGGCCGGGCAGCTCCAGCCCGAACCCGACAGCTGACCTCGCAGGCGCCGGAGAGGAACAGCGCCATGCCCGCAAAGGGTAAGCACCGACGCCCCAAGACCCCGCGTCTCTCCCGCTCCCTCGCCGCCGCCGGAACCGGCGGCGCCGCCCTCGCGCTCCCGCTCGTCGGGGCCGCCGGAGCGCATGCCGCGACCCCCGCACAGCCCGTGTCCGAAGCGGCCGTGCAGTCCCTTCCGCAGACCGCTGCGAAGACCGCCGCCCAGCAGGAAGCGGGCGTGCGCACCTACACCGTGCGCGGTGGCGACTGCCTCGCGAAGATCGCCGAGGAGCAGCACGTCAGCGGCGGCTGGCAGCGGCTCTACGACGACAACCGGCAGGCCGTCGGCGCCGATCCGGCGCTCATCCGCCCGGGCCTGAAGCTCCGCCTCGGCGGGCAGGCCGCGCCGGCCCGCACCGAGTCCGCCGCCCAGCCGGCCCGCCCGGCCGCCCCGAAGCCCGCCCGGCCGGCCGGGTCCGACGCCGCGCCCACCGCCTCCGCCGGCTACACCCTGCCGGTGGCCGGCGCCACCGTCGGCACCGGCTACCACGTCGCCGGCAGCATGTGGTCCAGCGGCTACCACACCGGCGTCGACTTCGTCGTCCCGACCGGCACCCCCGTCAAGGCCGTCGCCGCGGGCACCGTCGTCTCCGCCGGCTGGGGCGGCGCGTACGGCAACCAGGTCGTCCTCAGGCTGGACGACGGCCGCTACGCCCAGTACGCCCACCTCTCGCAGCTCTCCGTCTCGGCCGGCCAGACCGTGACCGCGGGCCGGCAGGTCGGCCTGTCCGGCGCCACCGGCAACGTGACCGGACCGCACCTGCACTTCGAGATCCGCACCACGCCGGACTACGGCTCGGACCTGGACCCGGTCGCCTACCTCCGCGCGCACGGCGTCCCCGTCGGCTGACACCCGCCCCCACTGCCCGGCGCCGCCTATTCCTGACTTGGCACATTATTTAAGAGTTTTAAGAGTGGCTCATCTCACCGTTCGTCAACCCCCGCCTACGGTCGCGTAGGCCACATCGAAAGGTGAATCATGGTCCGACGTGGCAGACGATTCGAAGAATGACAACGCATCAGTGATCGGGTCGTACGTGGCGGTGGGGGACAGCTTCACCGAGGGCGTCGGCGACCCCGGCCCCGACGGGGCGTTCGTGGGCTGGGCCGACCGCTTCGCGGTACTGCTCGCCGACCGGCGCCCCGAGGGGGACTTCCAGTACACCAACCTCGCCGTGCGCGGGAAGCTGCTGGACCAGATCGTGGCCGACCAGCTCCCCCGGGCCGTCGAACTCGCCCCCGACCTGGTCTCCTTCTGCGCGGGCGGCAACGACATCATCCGCCCCGGCACCGACCCCGACGAGGTCGCCGAGCGCTTCGAGAGCGCGGTGGCCCGGCTGACCGAGGCCGTCGGCACCGTCATGGTGACGACCGGCTTCGACACCCGGCGCGTGCCCGTGCTCAAGCACCTGCGCGGCAAGATCGCCACCTACAACGGGCACGTCCGGGCCATCGCCGACCGGTACGGCTGTCCCGTCCTCGACCTGTGGTCCCTGAAGTCCGTGCAGGACCGCAGGGCCTGGGACAACGACCGGCTGCACCTCTCGCCCGAGGGCCACACGCGCGTGGCGCTGCGCGCCGGACAGGTCCTCGGCCTGGACGTCCCGGCCGACCCGGAGCAGCCGTGGCCGCCGCTGCCGCCCCGGGGCACCCTGGACGTCCGCCGCGACGACGTCCAGTGGGCCCGCGAGTACCTCGTCCCCTGGATCGGCCGCCGCCTGCGCGGCGAGTCCTCCGGCGACCACGTCACCGCCAAGGGCGCCCTCTCCCCGGACGACATCAAGATGCGCATCGCCTCGGTGGCCTGACCCGGCGGACCGCGCCCTGCCGCCCCCGTGGGCGGGCGGGGCGCGGCCCGGTGACCGCGGTTCGGCCGCCGCGCTCACCGTGCCCGTTCGGTGGTCACCGTGCCCGTTCGGTCAACATCCCCCGGTCCAGGCCCAGTTCCCGGGCGAGGGCGTCGTCCACCCACTCCTGTGCGCGGGAGCGCGCCACCGCGCCCGGGTACGACGTCAGCTGCACCGCCAGGCCGTCCAGCAGCGCGGTCAGCCGCAGTGCCGTGCCGGCCGGGTCCGCGCACGCGAACTCACCGGCCGCGACACCCTCGGCGATGACCTCCGCGATCGCCGCCTTCCACTCCTTGTCCAGCTCCCGGGTGACCTCCCGCAGCGCCGGCTCGCGCAGGGCCACGGCCCAGCCCTCGATCCACAGCCGCCAGCCCTTGGCCTGCCCGGTCGGCGCGTACCAGCGCACCGCGGCCCGCAGCCGGCGCAGTGCGGTGGTCCGCCGGCCCACCACCTTGCGCAGGTGCGCCAGGTCGTCCTCGGCCGCGTACGCGAACGCGGCGGCGACCAGCTTCTCCTTCGTGGAGAAGTGGTACAGCACCAGCGCGTTGCTCACCCCGAGGGCCGCGGCCACGTCGGCGATCCGCACCGCCGCCACACCCCGCGCCTCGATCTGCCCGATGGCTGCCCGCAGCAGCTCCTCCCGCCGCTCGGCCACGCTCAACCGCACTCTTGCCACGCGCTCACCCTAGTCGTAGTCGATCGCAAGTGAGCGTCATCGGTCGCAAACGATCCCGCCCCTCGGCCTCCCCGCCGAGGCCGCCGAACCCGGCCCACCATCACCAGCCGCCCGTCCCGAAGTTGCCCCCCGCCCCAGGCCCCCGACGGCCCGCGCGGCCCCTGCCTGCCCGGACTGCCGGAGAGGCCGACCATAATGGAGGGCCTCACCCACTCCACCGGGAGGTACCGTGACCGGTTTGCGTTCTCCGAGCTCCGGGCTCCGCGCGCTGCGGCCCGCGGCCTTCGGCGCGGACCCGGGCGGTGAGCGCCTGGCACGCATCCGCCGCTCGCCCCACTTCAGGAACGGTGTCTTCCAGAACCCCGGCGGCCCCGCCCGCACCCGCCCCTCCGGCTCCACCGTGGACCTGGCGAAGGTGTTCCTGGACAAGGACACCCGGCCGTTGCGCGCCCCCAGGGGCACCGTCCCGGTGCACCCCACCACCTTCGCCGACCTGGCCGGACCGCCCGCCACGGGACTGCGGCTGACCTGGATGGGCCACTCCAGCGTGCTCGCCGAGATCGACGGCCACCGGGTCCTGTTCGACCCCGTCTGGGGCGAGCGCTGCTCCCCGTTCCCCTTCGCCGGGCCCAAGCGGCTGCACCCGGTGCCGCTGCCGTTGGCCGCGCTCGGCCCGGTCGACGTCGTCGTCATCTCCCACGACCACTACGACCACCTGGACCTGCCCAGCATCAAGGCGCTGGCGGACACGGACACCGTGTTCGCCGTGCCGCTCGGCGTCGGCGCCCACCTGGAGCACTGGGGCGTCCCCGCGGACCGGCTGCGCGAACTGGACTGGCACGAGTCCACCAGGATCGGCGGACTGACCCTCACGGCCACCCCGGCCCGGCACTTCTGCGGCCGCGGCCTGCGCAACACCCAGCACACCCTCTGGGCGTCCTGGACCGTCGCCGGCGACGAACACCGGATCTACCACAGCGGTGACACCGGCTACTTCGACGGCTTCAAGGACATCGGCGCCGCGCACGGCCCCTTCGACGCCACGATGATCCAGATCGGCGCGTACAGCGAGTTCTGGCCCGACATCCACATGACCCCCGAGGAGGGCCTGCGCGCCCACCTCGACCTGCAGGGCGGGGCGCCGCACGGCGTGCTGCTGCCGATCCACTGGGGCACCTTCAACCTCGCCCCGCACCCGTGGGCCGAGCCGGGGGAGTGGACCAAGGAAGCCGCCGAGGAGGCCGGCCAGGCGGTGGCCCTGCCCCGGCCGGGCGAGCCCTTCGAACCGGCCGGCAAGCTGCCCGCCGAGGCGTGGTGGCGCGGCGTGTCGGGGGACGTGCGGCGCACCTGGCGCTCGGTCGGCGCCTTCGTCGCGGAGCCGCCCACCCGCGCCACCGGCGACCGCGCGGACTGACCCCGCCGCATGCGCGACATCCCGTGAGGTGCCCTGAGCCCCGTTGAGTGCTCAACCCCCTGGCCAGGAGGTTCGCCTGACGCCTTCGCGGCAGGCGTCACAACAAGTCGGGCGCACTCTCCCGGGCGGGATCTTCGGATGCCGGGTGATCTGGACCGCCGGCCGGGGCGGCTGCACGCAGCGCCGCTTCGACCCGGCGGTTGCTGGTCATGGATGCCGTGACGGCCGTCATCGCCAGGAGGAGGACGGCGGCGGCGTAGAGCGGGGTGCGGATGTCGTAGGTGGTGGCCAGCCAGCCGCCGAGGAAGGCCCCGACGGGAGCGGCGCACATGGCCAGCATGCGGGAGGTGGAGGCCACCCGGCCCATCAGGTGGGCCGGGACGATGGCCTGCCGGAGGGAGGGCGCGAGCACCATGGTGGCGCCCATGCCGGCCCCGCAGACGGCGAGCGCCAGCCCGGCCACGTACGGGTTCGGGGCAGCGGCCAGGCCCAGGACGGCAAGCCCTTCGACTGCGGCTGTGCAGGTCAGTGCGGTGCCGGTGCCGAGTCGTCGGCCGAGGAAGGAGGCGATGCCTGCACCGAGCAGACCGCCGGTGGCCTCCGCCGTGAGGAGCAGGCCGAAGCCGTAGGTGTCGATGCCGAGGCGGTCGTGCGCGAAGAGGGCGAGGACGGTCTCCACAGCGAGGAAGGCGACGTTCCCGACCGCCGGGCGGAGCGCGAGCCCGAGGAGCACCCGGTCCCGGAAGACGTACGAGGCCCCGGCCCGCGCCTGCCGAAGCAGCCCTTCGCGGACCTCCGGCACGGGCCGGGGCATGGCGGGCAGCGTACGTACGAGCAGTGCGGAGAGCATGAACGAGACCGCGTCGGCGAGCAGTGGAACCGCCCGCCCGAGCGCGAGCAGGGCACTGCCCGCAGGCGGCCCCGCGAAGCCGGACATGGCGGTCTGGGCGCCGCGCAGGCGGGAGTTGGCGCGCTCCAGGAGTGCGGGGTCGCGGCCGAGCAGATCCGGTAGATAGGCCGTGGCGGCCGTGTCGAAGAAGAGTCCGCCGAGGCCCAGGAGGAAGGCGACGGCCGCGAGCAGGGGAATGCTCAGCACGTCGAGCGCGGCTGCCGCCGCGGGTATCGCGAGCAGCACCGCACGCGCCGCGTCCGTGACCCACATCGTGCGCCGGCGGTCCCAGCGGTCCACCAGCGCACCGCCGAGCACTCCGAAGAGCAGCCATGGCAGTGTTCCGGCGGCCGTGACGACGGCGAGCGCCATCGGATCCCGCGTCAACGTCAGCGCGAGCAGCGGCAGCGCGGCATGCGTCACCCCGTCACCGAGCGAGGAGATCGTCTGCGCGGTCCACAGCCGTCCGAACCCGGCCGGCAGCTTCCGAAGGACTGAGGTCACTTGGCGTCCCCTTCGGCCCGCTCGCGCGATGCCGGGTGAAACAGCGCGAAGACGAGTGACGCGTCCGGCAGCGACGGATCGGACAGCTCCCGGTACTCGTCCGCCAGTGCCTGCAGCCGCGCACCCAGCTCCGCGAACTGCTCGTCGGTGAGCCGCAGATGCGCCATCCGCACGTACCGCTCGCCGTCCGCCGGCGCTGCCTCCAGGTCCGCCACCGCATGCCGCATCAGCACATCGGGGCCTCCCTCGCCTGGATCAGGCAGCACGATCGCCCGCGCGGCCATGGCGTAGTACCGCTCGGTGACCCCCCGGACCTTCCGCGTTCGCACCACCTTCACCAGGCCGGCCCGTTCGAGCATCCGTACGTGGTAACTGGAACTCCCCTTCGCCAGGCCCACTCGCTCGGCGATCTGCGTGATCGTCGCCGGCTCGAAGCGGAGCACGGCCATGATCCGGTGACGCGTGAGGTTGGAAACGGCGCGTAGCTGCTCGTCGGTGGTGACGTGGAACGTCTCGGGAAGATCATCGGTAGGCATGCGAGCAATGGTCAACGATTCTTGACCATTGGGCAAGGGAATTTCGCGCGGACGTCCGGAATCAGCTGCCGCAGCCTCCAGGGCCTCATCGCCACACCCTTCCGCGGATAAAACGTACGATTGTGAATGAAATGTACGCTGTACGCGGAGTGCGGAGTGCGGTCATGGTGGAGCGCAACAAACCCGACAGGCGGCGGCGCCTGAGCCGCCCCGCGGTGCTCGCCGCGGCCGTCGCCCTGGTGGACCGGGAGGGGCTGGCGGCCCTGACCATGCGCCGCCTGGCGGCGGACCTGGGCGTGGAGCCGATGGCCCTCTACCGGTACACCGACGGCAAGGAAGGACTGCTCGACGGCCTGGTGGAGGCCTTCTTCGCCGAGGTCAACGAACGCCTGCGGACCTCGGTCGAGCAGGTACGCGCCGACACGGCCACCGCCTCCGCCGAACCGCCCTGGCGGACCGAACTGCGGCGCATCGCGCGGGCGTTCGCGGGCGCCGTGCACGCCCATCCCGAAGTGCTGCCCGTAGTGGCCGTCCGTCCGCTCGCCGTGCCCGTGGCCCGGCGGCCCGAGCCCTGGCTCCAGCTCACCGAGCACATGTTCGCCGTCCTCGCCCGCGCCGGATTCGACGACCCCACCGCGCTCACGATCTACCGCACCTTCGTCGCCTGGACCCTCGGCTGCCTGCTCGTGGACAAGCGCCAGGTCGTGGACAACCCCGAGGAGCCGGACCCGGTGCTGCGCCTGGGGCTGCACCGGCTGTCCGCCGCCGACTACCCACGGCTGCGCGCCCTCGTCCCGCACTTCGCCGACTACGACGACGAACGCGAGCTGACGGAGGGTCTGGACAGTCTGCTGAGCCGCATGCCCGAGGCCCCTCTTGACGCCTTCTACGACCGCGGAGCACCCTGAAGATACACCGTACATATCCGGCATGCAGCCGTGGAAGCCGTCAGTCGCCCGCCGTCCCGCGAGGAAAACCGGGCGCCCGGCGGGCGCGTGTCTCCCGCGCGGAAGAAGCCGTCATGTCCAGCACCCCCCAGACCGTCCTGCGCGTGCGTGTCACCACCCGGGACGTCGAAACCCTGCGCGCGCTCCTGCGCGACGTCCGTCCCGACGTCGGAGGGCTCGCCCGCCGCGCCGACGACGGCAGCTGCACCATCGAGGCCTATGTGTCCCCCGAGCAGGCCGAAGCCCTCGCGCGCGAGGGCGTGTCGGTCACCCGGCTCGAGGACGCCACGGCCGTGGGACACGACCGCCAGGCCGAGGTCGGCCACGGCGACCGTTTCGCCCCGGCCGACGCGGTGCCCCACGGGCTGGCCGACAAGGTCTAGGGCGCCGGGAGGAAGACCATGCCGTACCTGAACGTCACCGAGGTCGAGTCCGCCGTGACCAGCCTGGCCACCGCCTTCCCGGACACGAGCACGCTCATCGACCTGCCCGAGCCCTCGGTCGAGGGCCGCGCCTGCCACGCCCTGCGGATCGGAGCCGGACCGGCCGGCACCCACGACTGCGCCGTGCTGATCGGCGGAGTGCACGCCCGTGAATGGGGCAGCTGCGAGATCCTGGTCGGTCTCGCCGCCGACCTGCTCGAGGCGTACGACGCCGGCACCGGACTCGCCTACGGCGGCACCACCTTCACCGCCGACGACGTCCGCACGCTCCTGCGGGAACTGGACCTCGTCGTCTTCCCGCTGGTCAATCCCGACGGCCGGCACTACAGCCAGACGGTCGAGCCGATGTGGCGCAAGAACCGCAACCCGGCGCAGTCCGGCGGCGATCCGGACCGCATCGGCGTCGACATCAACCGCAACTACGACTTCCTGTTCGACTTCGAGACCGCCTTCGACCCCGCCGCGGCACCGCGCGTCTCCACCGACCCGGGCGACCTCGTCTACCAGGGACCCCGGCCCTTCTCCGAACCGGAGACCCGCAACGTCCGCTGGCTGTTCGACACGTATCCGCGCACCCGCTGGTTCGTCGACGTGCACAGCTACTCCGAGGACATGCTGACCGTCTGGGGCGACGACGAGAACCAGTCCGACGACCCCTCCCAGAACTTCCTCAACAGGGACTACGACCACCGGCGCGGCCGCGGCGCGGACTCCTACGCGGAGTATCTCGCCAAGGCCGACGCCGACGACGCCGTGGTGCTCGCCGAGCAGTTCTGCGCGGCGCTGCACGGCGTGCGCGGCCGTACCTACCGTCCGATGTCCGGCTACCACCTGTACCCCACCAGCGGCACCAGCGACGACTACGCCTACTCACGGCACATCGTCGACGAGCAGCAGGGCAAGATCCTCGGCTTCACCGTCGAGTGGGGCGACGCGCCCGGCGGCTTCCACCCGCCCTGGGACGAGATGAAGCGGATCGTCCTGGACGTCGACGCCGGACTCGTCCGGTTCTGCCTCACGGCACTCACCTGACCACCCGGGCCCGACCACCCGACCACCTGAGCATCCCCCTGCCGGATCCGGCAGGGGGATGCTCTCGGCTGCTACGCGGTCCGGTGTGCTACGCGGTCCGGTGGTAGAAGAACGGGTCGATGGACGTCGGCACCCGCGTCACGTTGTCCAGGTCGAGCAACTGGTGGTGCACGAAGTCGGCGTGGCGCTGGTAGGTCACTCCCTCCGGGAAGTTGGCCAGGTCGGGCGTGTTGTTGCCGGAGAACACGCCGTAGAAGTCCCGGCCCACGGTGAGCAGCCGCATGTAGTCGCCCAGGTACGGCAGGAACCGCGCGGCGGGCACGTTGGCCGGCGCCTGGTGGAGCACGTGCCGCTCCGGCGTCGTCCCCCAGTCGTCGGACGTCAGTTCCAGCGAGGTCACCCACTGCCCCTGCTTGAACTGCTGGCAGGCGAGCCCGAGCAGGGAGTCGGTGCTGACGGCCAGTGCCGGGTTCTTGGCGTCGGTGACGGTACGCACGTCCTGCGACCAGGTCTGCCCGCGGTCGGTCGAGTGGCGTACGTGCAGGGTGCAGCCCGTCTGGCTGCCGACGCGGTCGCACCAGGCCACCCAGACGCTCGCCGCGTCCGTCGGGTCGACCGCGATCGACAGGTCGCCGCCGAGGCGCTCCTGGCCCATGAACCCGTTGAACCGCTCGGTCCGCTCGGCCGCCACCCGCTGGCCGATGCCCGAGTCGTCGGCGTCCTTCAGGTCCTGGAAGGCGTTCGCGCCGACGCCGCCGCCGTCGTCGCGGGTGACGACGACGTCGAACGTGACGTTCACGATGCCGCCCCCGCCGGAGGCCGCGTCCGACCAGCTCTCGAAGGCCGCGTACACCGTGCCGTCCGGGTGCAGCGCGGTGCGCACGGGCGGTCCGTCCTGGCCGGAGGTCGTGCGCTGTTCGACGGTGGTGCGCCGGAAGCCGGCGGGCGCCGGGTCCGTGCGGGCGTCGCCGGACACGTCCACGGCGGCGGACCTGGGCTGCTGCCCCAGGTCGTTGTTGGAGACGTAGACGCGGTCGCGGGCGGTGCCGTTCACCCGGACGCTGCCGGCCTGGACCCACGGCTGGTCGACCTCGTCCCGGCTGACCAGGACCTCCATGGCTGCCGAGGAGGCGATGTCCGCGGAGCGCAGGATCTGCATGCGCAGGATGCGGTGCTGCGAGGCCTGGGCGTTGAGGATGCCCGCGTACAGGGCACCTCCCTCGGAGGCGAAGCCGACCGAGATGTCACCGGTGCCCAGGTCCGCGGTCCCGCCCGGGACGATGCTGCGCATCACCCACGTGTGCCCGCCGTCGGTCGACACGTAGACGGGGGCGAGCGAGCCGCCCATCGGGTCGGGGGTGAACGCGGTCGCCACGATCTGCTCGGGGTGCTCGGGGTTGACGGCGAGGCTGGGCTCGGCGTCCTGGGTGCGGTCCCCGCTCAGGGCGACGGGGGTGATGTCGACGACTGTGAGCGTGGCCATGCCCGGTCACCTCCGTGCTGCCTGCAGAGTCTCGAGCCTCTGCACCGGCTGGTAGTCGTCCGGGTGGAGGATCTGGAAGGGCGCCCACCGGGCCGGTTCGCCCTCGGTCGCGTGCAGGAACCACATGCCCTGCTGCGCGGCCTCCGGCTTCGGGGCGTCGTACCAGCGGAAGTCCCGGCTGTTGGGGTAGAGCACGGTGAGCGGCCCCGGGGTCACGTCCCCCTGCTCCACGTGGCCCACGTCGAGTTCCGCGAGCCACCAGTCGGGGGCGTGCTCCGAGACCCGCTCGTCCGCGGCGGGCCCGGTGTCCGCCTGGCGCAGGCCCACCACGACCCCGACCACGACCGCGTCCGCCCCGTCGGCGTGCGCGACCATGTCGGCGTCCTGCAGGTCGCGTTCCACCGCCGAGAACGGCATGGCGTCGGCGGTGCGGGCCGCGCGGGAGACGTGCGGCTGTACGGAGTCGGCGGAGAGCCGCCCGACCTCCCTGACGGCGAGGCCCTCGCCGTAGACCGCGTCGTCGGTGAAGAACGCCGCCGCGTCGCCGACGGCCGGCGGGTCGAGGTCGCCGGACAGCTGTACGGTGACCTCGCTGCCGCCGAGTCGTCGCAACGCGTCGGGCGCGTGCAGTACTTCGGAGACCCGGACCACGGCCGTACGGTCGTCGGCCGGGACGCTCGCCACGCGCGAGTCACCGAGCCGCACGACCGTGCCGAGGAAGCTCAGAGGGGTCTTCCGGACGAGTTCGCCGAGGTCTTCAGGCATGGTGTCCTCCCTGCTCGCCTCAGCCTGATGCCGCTAGCGCGGGGAATGCGCGGCGGCCGGGTGGGCGCGGCGCCACTCCAGGCGCGCGCCCAGCACGCACAGGGCGGTGACCAGTGCGGCGGCGGCCACGATCAGCCATTCCACCGCCCCGCTGCCGGCGTCCGGATCGACGCCGAAGGCGAGTTCGATCCAGTCGGGCCGGATCAGCGTGGCGAGGAAGAGCAGTGCGGACAAGGGTGCCCAGGCCCGCTTCCGCCCAGAAACGCGTCCGGAGGGAGCCCGATGCGTGCAGCGCGTGAAAGGCCATGGGGATGCCTCCCCTCTTGCCGGCGGAGCGCCCGCGGGACACCTACGGGGCACACGTACTCCGTACACCAGTCTCCGCTCGGCGCCCACCCCGGTCAAGGCCAAAGCGAGCACACTCCGTGACGATCGGCCGTGGGGGAGCGGCGTCGGAGACGGGCCCCGGGGGTGGTCCGGCGGTGATCCGTCACCGGGGGAGGCCGTGCGGGTGGGTCGGTCGGAAGCGCGGGGCGCTCCGTCGCCCGTTCCGTTCAAGACCACTTCTGAGCAGGGCTGATCAGATCCGTCGAAGGTTCGATCGCACGCCCTCGACGGGTCATCGGACTTTCGTACGACAGCTCATACCAGAGCGGGACGCTCCTCGGGGGACTTTGTCAACTGCCCACCGCACATGAGGCTCAGGCAACTACTGTGAGTGGCCGTCGGGCGACGCGCGGCCGGTCCGCCGGTGCCGTCGGCCGACGCCGTGATGACGCACGCCCGCATCGACACATGCCCGCGGCGCACCGCACGAGGACACAGGCCCGACGGACAGTACGAGGACGCAGATGTCTCACCTCCGAGCACCGGCCACCCGCGCCGACCGCCGCGAGGGCGGCCGGCACGGGCGGCCGGTCGCCCGACCCGCTCCCGCACTGCCCGAAACCCACATACGGCCCCAGCTCATGCGGCTCGCCGTCCTGCCGCCCCTCGCGGTCGCGCTCAGCGCCACCGCCGCGGTCCTCTTCGGCATCCGCTCCGCCGGCACCCGCACCGGCCCCCTCCTGTGGGCCGTGCTCGCCGGAGCGGTCACCGTGGCCGTCGCCGCGATCCTCATCGCCGCCGTGGCCGCCGACCGCGCCGCCCGCTCGGTCGCCGACCGCGTCGACGCCCTGCGCCGCACCGCCGCGCGCGGCGAGGCCGACCTGCACGCGCTGGTCGACGCGCTCCGCCAGGGCGAGACCCCGCAGCAGCCCGGCCCGCGCCGCCGGCCGCCCGCGGACGCCGACGACTTCGAACTGCTCGCCGCCGACCTGGCCCGCGCGTACGACGGCGCCGTCACCGCCGTCGTCCGGGCCGCCCAGCTCTCCAGCCGGGCCGGCAGCGAACAGAAGCTGGAGGTGTTCGTCAACCTCGCGCGCCGGCTCCAGTCGCTCGTCCACCGGGAGATCTCGATCCTCGACGACCTCGAGAACGAGATCGAGGACCCCGACCTGCTCAAGGGCCTGTTCCACGTGGACCACCTGGCCACCCGGATCCGGCGGCACGCCGAGAACCTCGCCGTGCTCGGCGGCGCGGTCTCCCGCCGGCAGTGGAGCAACCCGGTCAGCATGACCGAGGTGCTGCGCTCCGCCATCGCCGAGGTCGAGCAGTACTCCCGGGTCAAGCTCGTGCCCCCCATCGACGGCGAACTGCGCGGCCACGCCGTCGCCGACGTCATCCACCTGCTCGCCGAACTCATCGAGAACGCCACCGTCTTCTCCGCCCCGCACACCCAGGTCCTGCTGCGCGCCAACCTCGTCACCTCCGGGCTCGCCGTGGAGGTCGAGGACCGCGGACTGGGCATGCCCGTCGGCGAGCAGAGCCGGATGAACGCCCTGCTCGCCGACCCCGACCAGGTCAACGTGGCCAGCCTGCTGGCCGACGGCCGCATCGGCCTCTACGTCGTCTCCCAGCTCGCCCGCCGGCACCACATCCATGTGCGGCTGCAGACCAACATCTACGGCGGTGTGCAGGCCGTGCTCGTCGTCCCGCAGGCCCTCCTGGGCAACGCGCGCGGGGTGCCGGGCACGGATGCCGGGACGGCCGTACCGCAGCCGCAGCCGCAGGGCCGGCCCGCGGCGGACACCGGGGCGTCGCGCCAGGCAGGGGCGGTCGTGCCGGTGCCCGCGCAGGCACCGCGGGGCGGGGGCCCGTCCGGAGCCGGGAACGCTCCCGGAGGCGGGGCCGGTGCCGAGGCCGGGGCGGGCTCCGGGCGACGGCGGCACGCCCAGCGCGGCTCCGGGCGGCGCGGGACCGACAGCGGTGCGCACGGGCGGCACGGAGCCGCCCCCGCCCCGCTGCCCGTGCGCGGCGCCCAGGAGACGCGGCCCACCCCCGCCGAGGCCGTGCCCGGCATCAGTGCCGACGACCGGGCGGCGGTCGAGGCCCACTCGGGCGTGCTGCCCACCCCGCGCGTCGGCCCGGTGCGCGGCACCATGGACAAGCCCCAACTGCCCCGCCGGCGCGCTCAGGAGCACATCGTGCCCCAGCTGCGCGGCGGCCCGGCGCCCCGCCAGGACTCCGACACCGTCGCCGGCCACGACCCCGGCCTGATGGCCGCCTTCCAACGCGGCATCGGCCTCGCCGAGACCCAGCAGAGCCTGGAGCCGGAGCACCGGGGGCCGGAGTACGGCGTGTCGCCGGAGCCCCAGGGTCCGGGCAACGGGGTGTCGTCCGACTACCGGGGGCCGGAGTACGCGGCGTCGCCGGTGGACGGGAAGCCGGGGCACGGACACCTGGGCTCGGCTCCCATGGAGGACGCGCCCATGACCGATGCGCACCTCCCGACCCCCGCGCCCCACTCCGCCGAGCCCGCCCGCGTGCGTCCCGACCACGACGGCGGCCTGGAACCCATGGGCGCCCCACACAGCGGCCCGTACCACGGGGGCTCGGACCCCAGGGGGCCCGAACACGTGGGGTCCGAACATATGGGGTCCCAGCACATGGGGTCCGAACACATGGGGTCGCCGTACGTGGGGTCCGACCGCGCTGGGTCCGACCGTGAGGGGTCCGACCACGTGGGGTTCGACCGTGAGGGGTCCGACCGCGTGGGGCCCACCCACATGGCCTCCGGCCACATGGGCTCGGGCTACACGGGCTCGGGCCACATGGGCTCTAACCACATGGGCTCGGGCCAGACAGACTCCGGTCACACGGGCGTGCTCTACACGAACTCGGGCAACACGGAGTCGGGCCACCCGGACTCCGGTCAGACGCCCATGGTCTACACGGACACGGGTCCCACGGTCATGGACTACCCGGGCCCCGCCCCCACAGCTCCGGGTCAACTGGCCCAGCGTGACGCGACCCAACGCCACGTCGCCCACACCACGACCCCGGACCACACGGCGCCGGAGCACATGGCCCGGCCCGACACGGCCCCGCTCCACACGGCGTCAGGGCAAGTGGCTCAACCCCACACGGCCCCGCTCCACACGGCGTCAGAGCACGTGGCTCAACCCAACACGTCCCCCGACCACACGGCGTCCCACCACATGGCCCGGCCCACCACAACCCCCTTCCACACGCCGCCAGGGCACCTGGCCCCGCCGCACACGTCCCCGGCCCCCCTGTCCCGGGACGACGTGTCCGCGGCCCCCATATCTCCAGCGCACGCCCCCGCGCCCGCAGGCGACGGTGGCCGCGGTGCCGGCCGGTCCGAGGGGAGCGCCCCGGCCGGATGACCGCCCCCGCACCTCCACGCCGTACCCCCACCCCCAGCGCTCCCGCAGATCTTCGTACCCCAAGGAGTCGATCCACCATGGCGAGCGACGCGCCGACCGTTCCCGCATCCGACCTCGACTGGCTGCTGAGCGGCCTCGTGCAGCGCGTACCGCACACCTCCAGCGCGGTGCTCCTGTCCTGCGACGGGCTGGTGAAGTCCGTGCACGGCCTGGACGCCGACAGCGCCGACCACATGGCGGCCCTGGCCTCCGGCCTGTACTCCCTCGGCCGCAGCGCGGGCGTCCGGTTCGGCGACGGCGGAGAGGTCCGCCAGGTCGTCGTCGAGCTCGACTCGACGCTGCTGTTCGTGACCACGGCCGGCTCCGGCACCTGCCTCGCCGTGCTGGCCGGCCGCGAGGCCGACGCGGCGGTGCTCGGCTACGAGATGGCGATGCTGGTCAAGAGCGTCCGCCCGTACCTGGTGACCGCTCCCCGGCAGCACGCCGTCGAATCCACGGCGACGAGGCCTTGAGCGTGCCCGCAGCCGGCGACGGGCCCTGGCTGGACGACGCGGCGGGGCGGCTGGTGCGACCGTTCACGGTCAGCAACGGCCGAACCAGGCCCAGCATCGCCCTCGACCTGATGTCGCAGGTGATGGCCACCGGCGTCACCCCGCTCGGCTACCTCGGGCCCGAACACGCCCAGGCACTCGACCTGTGCCGCGCGCCCGTCTCGGTCGCCGAGGTCGCCGCCCAGCTGAAACTGCCCGCCGTGGTCACCAAGGTGCTCCTGTCGGACCTGGTCGACTGCGGTGCGCTGACCACCAAGCCGCCCGTCTACCACCACACACCCACTGACCGGTCCCTGCTGGAGGCAGTGCTCGATGGACTACGACGACAGCTCTGACCCGTTCCCGACCGCGCTGAAGATCCTGGTCGCGGGCGGGTTCGGGGCCGGCAAGACCACCTTCGTGGGCGCGGTCAGCGAGATCGCGCCGCTCAGCACGGAGGAGCTGCTCACCACGGTCAGCGTCGGCACGGACAGTCTCGACGGCGTCGAGAACAAGATGGAGACCACGGTCGCCATGGACTTCGGCCGGATCACCCTCGATCCGGAACACGTGCTGTACCTGTTCGGCACGCCCGGGCAGGAGCGGTTCTGGTTCATGTGGGACGAGCTGTCCGAGGGCGCGCTCGGCGCGGTGATCCTCGCCGACACCCGGCGCCTGCAGGACTGCTTCGCCGCCGTGGACTTCTTCGAGGAGCGCGGGCTCGCCTTCATCGTCGCCGTCAACGAGTTCGACGGCGCCCACCGCTACGACCCCGAGGAGGTGCGGGCCGCCATCGACCTCGACCCGGAGATCCCGGTGGTGCGCTGCGACGCCCGGATCTCCAGCTCCGGCGTCCAGACCCTGCTCGTCCTCGTCCGTCACCTCCTCGCCCACGCCCCGGCGCCCGCGCCCAGCCACGGCGCCCACATGTGATCCCGTACTACCGCCCACGGAGCCGCTATATGAGGTACGCCCACCGCGCCGGAGCCCGGCCATGAGCTACGAGCCGCCCCGGCCGGTCCGGGGTCTGCTGCTCACCCCCGAGGACAAGGAGGCCCCCGCCCGGGTCCACCGGCTGCGCCGGCTCGGCCTGGCGGACCGGCCCGATCCCGTGCTCGACGCCTTCGCCGGCCACCTCGCCCAGCTCACCGGCGCGCTCTACGCCATGGTCAACTTCATCGGCGAGGACCACCAGTTCTTCGCGGGTCTGAGCGCCCCCGCCACCGCCCCGGTCGTCCGGGACGACGGCAGCAGGGCCGAGATCGGCCGGGTGCTGCCCCGCGACCACGGTTTCTGCCCCCATGTGGTCGTCCGCCGAAAGGCTCTTGTCCTGGAGGACGTCCGCGACTACCCCCGGTTCGCGGGCAACCCGGTCGTCGACGAGTACGGCATCCGGTCCTATCTCGGCGCGCCGCTCATCGACAGCTCCGGCATGACGCTCGGCACCGTGTGCGCCGCCGACACAGCGCCCCGGGCCTGGGGCAGGCCGGGCCTGGAGACCATCAAGGCGCTCGCCGCCGAACTCGTCGTACGCCTGGAACGCGGCGCCGAGGACGGTCTGCCGATCTGACACGCGGAAAGAGCGTGTAGGAAAGCTGAGGCGCCGGTTAAGAAAAGCTCGATGGACCCCGGCCCGCGCATACGGCAGATTGCAGGGTGATTCCACCCCTCTGACCCGGTGCGGGCTCCTTCGGCATGCCCGTGGGCCGGGCCTCACTCACAGGAGCCCTAGCGTTGAAGGCGCTCGTCAAGGAGAAGGCGGAGCCGGGACTCTGGCTGACGGACGTCCCGGAGCCCGCCATCGGCCCCGGTGATGTTCTGATCAAGGTCATGCGGACCGGTATCTGCGGCACCGACCTGCACATCCGGGCCTGGGACGGCTGGGCCCGGCAGACGATCAGCACGCCCCTCGTGCTCGGCCACGAGTTCGTCGGGCAGGTCGTCGAGGTCGGCCGGGACGTGGCCGACATCCGCATCGGCGACCGGGTCAGCGGCGAGGGCCACCTGGTGTGCGGCAAGTGCCGCAACTGCCTGGCCGGCCGCCGCCACCTGTGCCGGGCCACCGTCGGCCTCGGCGTCGGCCGCGACGGCGCGTTCGCCGAGTACGTCGCGCTGCCCGCGTCCAACGTCTGGGTGCACCGGGTCCCCGTCGACCTCGACGTCGCCGCGATCTTCGACCCGTTCGGCAACGCCGTGCACACCGCGCTCTCCTTCCCGCTGGTCGGCGAGGACGTGCTGATCACCGGAGCCGGCCCGATCGGCCTGATGGCCGCCGCAGTGGCCCGGCACGCGGGCGCCCGCCACGTCGTCATCACCGACGTCAGCGAGGACCGCCTGGAGCTGGCCCGCAAGATAGGGGTCAGCCTCGCCCTGAACGTCGCCGAGACGACGATCGCCGACGGCCAGCGCGAGCTGGGGCTGCGCGAGGGCTTCGACATCGGCCTGGAGATGTCCGGCCGCGGCGAGGCCATGCGGGACATGATCGCCAACATGACGCACGGCGGCCGGATCGCCATGCTCGGGCTGCCCGCCCAGGAGTTCCCCGTCGACTGGGCCCGGATCGTCACCTCGATGATCACCATCAAGGGCATCTACGGCCGTGAGATGTTCGAGACCTGGTACGCGATGTCGGTGCTGCTGGAGGGCGGCCTGGACCTCGCCCCGGTGATCACCGGCCGGTACGGCTACCGCGACTTCGAGGCGGCCTTCGCCGACGCGGCGAGCGGCACCGGCGGCAAGGTCATCCTCGACTGGACCGCGTGACCCCCTTCATCCGCAAGCACCTTCAGGAGAGCCCCCATGTTCGAAACCGTCCGTGAGGACCTGCGCGCCACCCTCGACGAGATCCGCGCCGCCGGCCTGCACAAGCCCGAGCGGGTCATCGACACCCCGCAGTCCGCGACCGTCAACGTCTCGGCCGGCGGCCGCCCCGGCGAGGTCCTCAACTTCTGCGCCAACAACTACCTCGGCCTCGCCGACCACCCCGAGGTCGTCGCCGCCGCCCACGCCGCCCTGGACCGCTGGGGCTACGGCATGGCCTCCGTCCGCTTCATCTGCGGCACCCAGGAGGTCCACAAGGAGCTGGAGGCCCGGCTGTCGGCGTTCCTCGGCCAGGAGGACACGATCCTGTACTCCTCCTGCTTCGACGCCAACGGCGGTGTCTTCGAGACCCTGCTCGGCGAGGAGGACGCGGTGATCTCCGACGCCCTCAACCACGCCTCCATCATCGACGGCATCCGGCTGTCCAAGGCGCGCCGCTTCCGCTACGCCAACCGTGACCTGGCGGACCTGGAGGCGAAGCTCAAGGAGGCGTCCGACGCCCGGCGCCGCCTGATCGTCACCGACGGCGTCTTCTCCATGGACGGCTATGTGGCGCCCCTGGCGGAGATCTGCGACCTCGCCGACCGCTACGACGCGATGGTCATGGTCGACGACTCGCACGCCGTCGGCTTCGTCGGCCCCACCGGCCGGGGCACGCCCGAACTGCACGGCGTCATGGACCGGGTCGACATCATCACCGGCACCCTCGGCAAGGCCCTCGGCGGCGCCTCCGGCGGCTATGTCGCGGCCCGCGCCGAGATCGTCGCCCTGCTGCGCCAGCGCTCCCGCCCGTACCTGTTCTCCAACACGCTCGCCCCGGTCATCGCCGCCGCCTCCCTCAAGGTCCTGGACCTGCTGGAGTCGGCCGACGACCTGCGCGTGCGCCTCGCCGAGAACACGGCCCTGTTCCGCCGCCGGATGACCGAGGAGGGCTTCGACGTCCTCCCCGGCGACCACGCCATCGCCCCCGTCATGATCGGCGACGCGGCCGAGGCGGCCCGCATGGCCGAGCTGCTGCTGGAGCGCGGGGTCTACGTGATCGGCTTCTCCTACCCGGTCGTGCCGCAGGGCCAGGCCCGCATCCGCGTCCAGCTGTCCGCCGCGCACTCCACGGACGACGTCAACCGCGCGGTCGACGCGTTCATCGCGGCGCGCGCCGCGCTGGCGGCCTGACCGGCCGGGTGACCTGGGATAATTGAGGTCATGATCGAAGCACGGCGGCTCCACATCCTCCGTGCGGTGGCCGACCACCGCACGGTCACCGCGGCAGCCGCCGCGCTCTACCTCACCCCCTCCGCCGTCTCCCAGCAGTTGACGGCCCTGGAGCAGGAGACCGGCCACCGCCTGGTGGAGCGCGGCGCCAAGGGCGTCCGGCTCACCCCGGCCGGCGAGATCCTGCTCAGCCACACCAACGCGGTCCTCGCCCAGCTGGAGCGGGCCGAGGCCGAGCTGGCCGCCTACGGATCCGGCGAGGCGGGCACGGTCACCGTGGCGGCCTTCGCGACCGGTATCGCCCAGGTCGTGGCCCCGGCCGTGGCCCGCCTCGCCCACTCCGCGCCCGGCATAAGGATCCGTGTGCAGGACGCGGAGGGCGACGCCAGCCTGCCCATGGTGCTGGACCGGCAGGTCGACGTCGCGGTCGCCGTCGAGTACCGGGGCGCGCCGCCCGCCGACGACCCCCGCCTGACCCACGTGCCGCTCTACGCCGAGCCGTTCGACGCCGTCGTACCGGTGGGGCACCGCCTGGCGGACGCCCCCGAGGTGCCCCTCGCCGAGCTGGCCAAGGACCCCTGGATCGGCCCGTACCCCGGCAACCCCTGCCACGACGTGGTCGTCCTGGCCTGCGAGAGCGCCGGCTTCCAGCCGCGCCTCGAACACTCCTCCGACGACTTCCGTGCCGTCGTCGCCCTGGCCTCGGCCGACGCCGGGGTGGCGCTCGTCCCGCGCTCCGCGCTGCGCGGCATGGACCTCGCCGGTGTGGTCGTGCGGCCCGTCGACGGCGTCGCCCCGACCCGCCGGGTCTTCGCCGCCGTCCGCCGGGGCGCCGAGGGGCACCCGCTGATCCGCCCGGTGCTGGAGGCGCTCGGCGAGGCGGCGCAGGCGTGAGGCTTCCGTAACCCTGCCGTCTCATATCCGGGATAGCGTCCCGGACATGAGAAACGAGGAGCACGTAGACGTCCTCATCGGCACCCGGCTGGCCGAACTGCGCGCCCAGCACGGCTGGTCCCTCGGCGAGCTGGCGGAGCGCAGCGGGGTCAGCCGCTCCACCCTGTCCCGCGCCGAACGCGCCGAGACCAGCCCCACGGCCGCCCTCCTGAACCGGCTCTGCCACGTCTACGGCCGCACCATGTCCCAGCTGCTGAGCGAGGTCGAGGCGGCACCGGTCCCGCTGGTCCGGGCCGGCGAGCAGCAGGTGTGGCAGGACCGCGCCGCCGGCTTCGTCCGCCGGTCGGTGTCCCCGCCGCACACCGGACTGCGGGGCGAACTGGTCGAGGGCCGGCTCACCCCGGGCGCGGACCTCGCCTACGACCGCCCGCCCGTGCCCGGCCTGGAACAGCACCTGTGGCTGCTGGCGGGGGCTCTGGAGGTGACCGTGGGGGACCGGGTGCACCGGCTCGACCCGGGTGACTGCCTGCGGATGCGCGTCACCGGCGCCACCCGCTTCCGCTGCACCGGTCCCGACGAGGCCCGTTACGTCCTGGCGGTGGTACGGCCATGAGGGTGGAGCGCTGGACCGGCGACCAGGTCCGTGACCGGGCCGGGGACCTGGCGGAGCTGCTGGCCGACACCGTGGCCTCGGGCGCCTCCGTCGGCTTCCTCGCGCCGCTCGGCCACGCGGAGGCGGCCGCCTGGTGGCGGGAGCAGGCGGCGGCCGCGGCGGCGGGCCGGCTCGCCGTCTGGGCGGCCCTGGACCCGACGGACCGGGTGACCGGCACGGTCAGCCTGGCCTTCCCGGGCAAGCCGAACAGCCGGCACCGGGCCGAACTGGTCAAGCTGATGGTGCACCGCACGGCACGCGGACAGGGGCTGGGCCGCCGGCTCCTGGTCACCGCCGAGCGGGCCGCCGCTGCCGACGGCCGCACCCTGCTCCACCTCGACACCGAGACCGGCAGCCCCGCCGAGCACCTGTACCGCTCGGCCGGCTGGACCGTGGCCGGCACCATCCCCGGCTACGCGGCGAGCCCGGCCGGCGCGTTGCGGCCGACAACCCTGTACTACAAGCAGCTCGGAGGGTGACTGTCAGTGGCAGGGGTTACCTTGCGGGGCATGCCGGATGCAGAAGACGTACGCCGAATCGCCCTGTCCCTGCCGGACACCACGGAGAAGATCGCCTGGAACATGCCCACGTTCCGGGTCGTCGGGAAGATGTTCGCGACCCTGCCCGAGGACGAGACGTCCCTCGCCGTGCGCTGCCCCAAGGACGAGCGCGACGAACTGGTGCTGGCCGAACCGGAGAAGTTCTGGATCGCCGACCACGAGGCCCAGTTCGCCTGGGTGAGGGCGAGACTCGCCTCCCTGGAGGACGAGGAGGAACTGCGGGACATCCTCGCCGACTCCTGGCGCCAGGCCGCCCCGCCCCGACTCCTGGACGCCCACCCCGAGTTGGGGCTGCCGCCCGGGATCTGAAAATCCCGGTGGGCGCACGGCCGGCAGTGGCATGATCCCGCGCGTCGGCGGGCACAGGGGGGAGCACTCGGGATGACCGGAACGGACGCGCGGCGCGACATCGCCGCCCGGGGGGCGGGGGAGACGGCGGGCGGTGCCCCGGCGGTCTGGTCGCGGGACTTCGCGCTGTTCTTCACGGCCCGGGCCGTCGCCCGCCTCGGCGACACCATGCTGCCCGTCGCCCTCGCGGCCGGCCTGCTGGAGCACGGGTACGGAGCCGGCGCGGTCGGCCTCGCCATGGCCTCCACGGCGGCCGCGTTCGCCGGACTCGTGGTCTTCGGCGGGGTCGTCGCGGATCGGTTCAGCACCCGCAGGCTGATGATCGGCGCCGACCTCGTCCGGCTCGGCACCCAGTCCCTCGCCGCGGGCCTGTTCTTCACCGGGCAGGTGGTGTTGTGGCAGATCTGCGCCATCGGCTTCGTCAACGGCGTGGCCGGCGCGGTCTTCCAGCCGGGCGTGGCCAGCACCGTGCCCCGCCTGGCCGCCGACGTCCAGGGCGCGAACGGCGCGATCCGGGTCGCCGAGTCCGCGGCCCAGCTCGCCGGCCCGGCCGTCGCCGGGGTCCTGGTCGGCCTCGCCTCGCCCGGCGGTGTCTTCGCCGCGCACGCCACCACCTACGCGCTCAGCGCCCTGTGCCTGCTGCTGCTCCGGCTGCCCCCGCTGCCCGCCGGCCCCCGCGCCGCCGCCGGCTCCGCCACGCGCGCCTTCCGCGCCGATCTCGTCGACGGCTGGCGGGAGTTCCGCTCCCGCACCTGGCTGTGGGGCGTGATCGCCGTGTGGTGCCTGTACATGATCGCCGTCTGGGGCCCGACCGTGCCGCTCGTGGCCACCGAGGTCGTACGGCACCACGGGCCGGGCGCCTACGGCCTGGTCAACTCGGCCCTCGGCGTGGGCACGGTGATCGGCGGCCTGCTCGCCCTGCGGCTGCGCCCGCGCCGCATGCTCCGTGCGGGCGCCCTGTCCCTGTTCGCCTTCTTCGGTTTCCCGGCGGCCGTCGGGGCGGGCCTCGGGCTGTCGGCCATGGCGGCCGGGGCCGCGCTGGCCGGTGCCGGGATGTCGTTCTGGGGCGTGATGTGGGCGACCACCGTCCAGACCCAGGTCCCCGCCGACGTCCTCAACCGCATCCACGCCTACGACGTGGCCGGCTCCCTCGCCATGATGCCGGTCGGCCAGGCCCTCGCCGGCCCCGCGGCCGGAGCACTGGGTGCCGGTCACGTCCTGCTGGCCGCCGGTGCCGTGAGCCTGCTCGTGGCGGTGATCCTGCTGGCCGTCCCGCCGATACGCGACCTGGCCCGGGCCGACGCGGCCGCACCCGCCGTGTCCTGAACCCGTGGGCTCACCCGCGCCCCGCCGTCGTCCGTCCGGCGTCCGCGAACCGGCCGATCCGCTCCCGCAGGCTCGCCGGGTCCAGCCCGTGCGCGGCCACATGCTCCTCGATCGTGCCGTAGCGGCGCAGCTCGCGGCGGCCGACGCCGAGGCCGAGCACCCGGTGCGGCACATCGGCCAGCGCCTCGCTCACCGCGGCCGTCGACGTCCCCGCCAGGTACGGCTCGACCAGCACCACGTCCGTGCCCGCCGCCTGCGTCGCCCGGCGCAGCCCGGCCGCGTCGAAGGGCCGTACGGTCGTCGCGTACAGCACGGTCACGTCCAGGCCCTCCGTGGCGGCGAGGACCGCGTCCAGCACCGGCCCGACGGCGACGACCACACCGGAGCGGCCCTCGCGGACGGTGCGGAAGCGCTGCCCGTCGACCGCCCGGCCCTGCCGGTTGGACTGCACGGACAGGCGCACGTACACCTTGTCGTCCCCCGCGGCGACCGCGTGCCGCAGCAGCGTCTCGGCCTCGTCCGGATGCCCGGGCACGTGCACGGTCCAGCCGTCCAGCGTGTCCAGGAGGGCTATGTCGCCCGGGGCCATGTGTGTGAAGCCGCCGGCCGGCCAGTCGAAGGAGGCGGCGGCGCTGACCAGCACCGCGCCCGTGTCCTGGTGCCCCAGATCCAGTTTGAGCTGCTCGAACGGCCGCTCCACGAGGAAGCTGGCGAAGGTGTGCACGACCGGCCGCAGCCCGGTGAGCGCGAGCCCCGCCGCCGCCCCGACCAGCAGCTGCTCGCGGATGCCGACGTTGATCACCCGGTCGGGGTGCCGGCGCTCGGCCTCGCGGAACCCGTCCCGGCCGATCTCGGCGAGGACGACCGCTACCCGCGGGTCCTCGTCCAGCAGCCGGGAGACGACGGGGGCGAGACGGTCACGCATGGTGTCCATGGGAGGTGTGCCCTTTCGGAAGGCTTCGCAGAGCGTGCGGAGAGCAGGGGAGGATCACAGGGGAGGGTCAGGCGTTCTTCGGTTCGACGCAGGCCACGACCGCATGCGGCCGGCCCGGGTGCGGCGCGGTGAACGCCGCGTACAGCGCCTCGTGGTCGCGCCCGTCGACGGTCACCGCGGACCAGCCCGCCGCCTCGAAACGGGCGGCGATCCCGCCGGGCAGCGCGTGGCTGGCGGAGGAGTTGTCGATCACGACGGTGTGCAGCCGGTCCAGTCCGGCCGGCCCGGCGAACGCGATCGCCTCGTGGTTGCTGCCCTCGTCCAGCTCGGCGTCCCCGATCAGCACCCACACCGCCGGGTCGGTCCGGCCCTGCGCCCGCAGGCCCAGCGCGGTGCCCACGGCGATCGGCAGCCCGTGTCCGAGCGACCCGCTGCCGATCTCGGCCCCCGGCACCAGCACCCGGTCCGGGTGATGGCCGAGCGGGGAGTCGTACGATCCGAAGCCCGGCAGCCAGTCCACCGGCACGAAGCCCTTCGCGGCGAGCACCGCGTAGTACGCCATGGGGCCGTGCCCCTTGCTCAGCAGGAACCGGTCCCGGGCCGGGTCCTCCCGCCGCTCCGGCGCGACCCGGAGCACCCGGTCGTAGAGCACCCACAGCACGTCGAGCGTGGAGGTGGCCGCCGGGCCGTGCTTCTCGTCGCCGGTCATCATGCCCATCAGCCGGGGCAGGTCGGCGTAGCCGTAGGTGCGGCTCTGTTCCGCTGCGGTCGTCATGCCGGTGATCGTGCAACCTCAACCGAGCTTGAGGTCAACACCGAAAGGGGCGCGCGACCACCGATCCGAGTGCGGTATTGTTTCCCTGCACGTTGCGACCGGGGAAACCCCAGGTCAAACGGCACCGGGACGTGGCGCAGCTTGGTAGCGCACTTGACTGGGGGTCAAGGGGTCGCAGGTTCAAATCCTGTCGTCCCGACTCGTGAGAGTCGCCCGTGAGGGCCGGT
>NZ_JBEYXJ010000049.1:0-59398 GCF_040645015.1 Streptomyces sp. NPDC046881
GGCCGCCCCTCACTCGTGTCTGCTGTGGCCGGCGCGGGAAGCGCCGGGGATCAGTGCCCCTGTTCGTCCCGGCGGCGCTGCCAGCGCTGCTCGATCCGGTCCATCATGGAGCGCTTGGGACGCGCCGGACGGCGCATTCCGGCCGGGGGCTGCTCCCCCGGCTTGGGGGCCTTGCGCCAGCCGGTGACGGCGAGCACGGCACAGCCCAGCATGACGAGGAAACCGACCACGCTGACCCAGATCAGCTGCGCGACCATTCCGGCCATGAGGAGCGCGATACCCACGAGGAAGCCTGCGACCGCCTGGTAGACCCGCCGCCGGGTGTACGTCCGCAGCCCGTTTCCCTCAAGCGCCGACGCGAACTTGGGGTCTTCGGCGTACAGCGCTCGCTCCATCTGCTCAAGCATTCGCTGCTCGTGCTCAGAGAGCGGCACGGAGTCCTCCTCATCGTGCAGTCGCCGGGGGCGACCCGGGGGGTCCCTTCAGGATAGGCAGGGAATCGCCCCCGTGAAACCCGCCCCTCTACGCCAATCGGCCAACCGGAACCGTCATGGCCGTCCCGGCTCGCTGAGGCTTGCATTCCCCGGCGGCCGACCCGTCATGCCGGGTGGTGTACCTCGATCATACGGCGCAAACCCCTCGATCGGGGGGCTTGTGGCGTACTCCATCCGCCGCCGAGATGCTGATCAGCGGCTCGCCCCGGTGGTGCGCCCAGGTGCCGGTGGCCGCTCAGGCCTCGGCGGCACCCGTCGTCTCACCGAGCACGTGCAGCTGCGTGGCCACCGAGTGGAACGCGGGCAGTTCGGCCGCCGCGGCCTCCAGCTTCAGCAGCGCGTCCAGGGCGCCGGGCTCGGTGTCCACCAGGACGCCGGGCACGAGGTCGGCGAAGACGCGCACGCCGTGCACCGCGCCGACCCGCAGGCCGGCGGCCTCGACGAGCGCGGTGAGCTGCTCGGCGGTGAAGCGGCGGGGCACCGGGTCGCCGGTGCCCCAGCGGCCGTCGGGGTCGGTGAGCGCCTGCCGGGCCTCGGTGAAGTGGCCGGCGAGGGCGCGGGCCAGCACGGCTCCGCCGAGGCCGGCGGCGAGGACGCTCAGCACGCCGTCGGAGCGCAGCGCGGCGACCGCGTTGCGGATGCCCTCGGCCGGGTCGTCCACGTACTCCAGGACGCCGTGGCACAGGACGGCGTCGTAGCCACCGCGCTCGACCACGTCGAACAGGCCGTGCGCGTCGCCCTGGACGCCCCTGACCCGGTCGGCGACACCGGCCTCGGCGGCGCGGCGCTCCAGCGCGAACAGGGCGTTGGGGCTGGGGTCGACGACGGTGACCCGGTGACCGAGGCGGGCGAGGGGCACGGCGAAGTTGCCGCTGCCGCCGCCGGTGTCGAGGACGTCCAGCGAGTCCCGGCCCGTGGCCTTGACCCGGCGGTCGAGGGCGTCCTGCAGGACCTCCCAGACCACGGCGGTACGGAGAGAGGCGCGGGGGCGCGTCGGGTCCGACACGAGATGACTCCTCGGCAGGGCGAACGTCAGCAGAGGTCCACCCTATTGCTTCCGTGCCGTGCCTGGTCACCGCGGCGGTGTACGACCTGTGGCGTCTCGCGCGGCGGACACCGGGACGCGGCCGCGCGGGACGCCGCGTGCCCGGCCGGGGCACGCCGCGTGGTCAGCCCGCGTCCGGCAGGCCGCCTCCCTTCCCGGGGCCGTCGGCGCCGGTGCCGGTCCCGTTGCCGGGGCCGGTGACGCTGTCGGTGTCCTGGCGGGGCTGGGGCAGGGCCGGCTGGAGGACGAGCATCCGCTCCACGATGCGGAGGAACATCGCCACGTCACGTATCAGGTCGTCGGCGTCCCGCTGCCCGGCCGCGCCCTGGATGCCCGCCTCGGCGCGGGCGCGGCGCGCGGCACCGGAGGCGAACAGCGCGCTCCACTCGGTCAGCTCGGGCGCGATCTCGGGCAGCACCTCCCAGGCGCTGCGGATGCGGGCCCGGCGACGCGGGGAGGTCTCGGGCCGGCCCCGGGCGGCGAGCACGGCGGCGGCGGTGCGCAGGGCGGCCAGGTGGGCCGTCGCGTAGCGCTCGTTCGGCGTGTCCAGGACGGTGGCCTCCTCCAGTCCGGCGCGGGCCTGGGCGAGCAGGTCGAGGGCGGCGGGCGGGGCCGTGGCCCGGCGGAGCACGGGGTGCACGTCGCTCGCCGGGCCGGTCAGTGAGGGGGCAGGGCCGGTGGCGCGGCGCCGGCGGGCGGCGGCTGCGGACGAGTGGGCCATGACGAACCTCCTGTCGTCTGGGTGACGGCACGAATGCCGTATGTGCCCATCGTGCGGTATGCCACTGACAATCCGTTCTGACCTGCGCTTTTGCCTCGACCACAGGTTCGGGCGTATTTTTGCACTGACCAGTCAGTTCAAATTTGCCACGCAGGGGGGCCAGTGGATGCCACGGTCGGCGCGGACGTCAGGGCCGAGGGCCTCGGACTCAAGGGACCACGGGGGTGGGCCTTCCGCGGCATCACCCTGGAGGCGGAGCCCGGCTCACTGATCGCGATCGAGGGACCGTCCGGCTCCGGCCGCACGAGCCTGCTGCTCGCGCTCACGGGACGGATGAAACCCACCGAAGGAGTGGCCGCTGTCGCCGGGTTCAAACTCCCCCGGCACATGGCGGGCCTGCGCCGGGTCAGCGCGGTGGCCAACGTGAGCGGCGTGACCGACCTGGAGCCGGCCCTCACCGTCGGCGAGCACCTGCGCGAACGGGCCCTGCTGCAGCGCCGGTTCGACGACTCCCTGCGCGAGCTGCTGCGGCCCCGCGCCCAGCGCACGCACGAGGCGCGGCTGCGGGTCGACGCGGCCCTGGCCGCCGCCGGGCTCGACCTGGAGACGCTCCCGAAGGGCTCCCGGACGGCCGTACGCGACCTGGAGCGGCCGCAGGAGGTGCGGCTGTCGCTCGCGCTGGCCCTGCTCGGCCGGCCCCGGCTGCTCGGCGTGGACGACATCGACATGAAGCTCTCCGAGGCCGAACGCGAGGGGATCTGGGACGTGTTGCGGTCCCTCACGCGCGCGGGGACGACGGTCGCCGCCGTGTGCCGCACCGCCCCCGGCGACTGCGTCACCGTGCGGACCGAGCGGACGGAGACCGAGCGGACGCCGGCCGAGCCGCGGAAGCCCGAGCCGAAGAAGCCCGGCCAGGAGAAGCCCGAGCAGGAGAAGGAGGAGACCGGCGATGCGCTCACCGAGGCTGGCCGCGCTTGAGCTGAGGCGCTTCGGGCGCGGCAGGCTGCCGCGCGCCGCCCTGGTCGCGCTGCTCGTGCTGCCCCTGCTGTACGGCGCCCTGTACCTGTGGTCCTTCTGGGACCCCTACGGCCGCCTGGACCGGATCCCGGTGGCCCTGGTGAACGACGACAAGGGCGCCACGGCGGGCGGGAAGAAGATCACCGCCGGCGACGACATCGTCGACGGGCTGCGCGACAGCCGGACCTTCGAGTGGCACGAGGTGAGCGACGAGGAGGCCCGCGCGGGCGTCGAGGACGGCACCTACTACCTGTCGCTGACCATGCCGGCCGACTTCAGCCGCCGTATCGCGTCCAGCTCGGGCGACTCCCCGGAGACCGGCGCCCTCCGGGTGCGCACCAACGACGCGAACAACTACATCGTCGGCCAGATCTCCCGCACCGTCTTCAACGAGGTGCGCTCGGCGGCGTCCGCGAAGGCCTCCCGGGGCTTCCTGGACAAGATCTTCGTGTCCTTCTCCGACATCCACGACAAGACCGTCACGGCGGCGCAGGGCGCGGACAAGCTGAACAGCGGCATCGGGAAGGCGGAGAAGGGCTCCAAGGACCTCGCGGACGGGCTGAAGGAGGCCAAGGGCGGCAGCGGCAAGCTGGCCAAGGGCCTCAAGAAGCTCGACACCGGCTCCGGCGACCTCCAGCAGGGCTCGCGGCAGGTCGCGGACGGCACCCAGGCGCTCGCCGACAAGGTCAACGGCGTGTACGCCGAGGCGGGCCCGTTCCTGAGGACCAACGAGAAGACCATCGGGGACACCGCCCGGCTGGTCTCCGACTCGGCGAAGGCGGTGAAAGACAACCTGGACGTGCTGGTGAAGCGCGCGCCGGCCGCCGCGAAGATCGCCCACGCCTCCTCCGCCCTCCTCGACAAGATCTACCGGGAGCGCTGCGAGGGGGCGGCCCTCGCCGATCCGGCCTGCCCGGAGCTGAAGCGGGCGAGGACGGCCGCCGCCGAGGTCGCCACCGTCGCCGACGACCTCAACACGCTGATCGCCGACCAGAACGGCGACCTGAAGACGATGCGGGACAACCTCGGCACGCTGCGCAAGCAGGCCGACGCCCTCGCCGCGCGCGCCCCGCACCTGTACGAGGACGTCGACGACGCCGTCAAGAAGATCAACAAGCTGAACACCGGCGCGCAGAAGGTCGCCGCCGGTGCCGAGAAGCTGCACACCGGGATCGGTACCGCCCACACCGGCGCGGTCACCCTGGACCAGGGCATCGGCACCGCGAAGTCGGGCGCCGAGACCCTGAACGGCGGCCTGTACAAGCTCTCGGACGGCTCCGGGAAGCTGGCCGGCGGCCTGCACTCGGGCGCGAAGAAGATCCCGGACTACGATAAGCAGGACCGCGACCGGCGCACCGACGTGATGGCCGACCCGGTCCAGCTGGCCTCCCACGACCTGCACAACGCGCCGAACTACGGCACCGGGTTCGCCCCCTACTTCATCCCGCTGTCCCTGTGGGTCGGCGCGATGGTGGCCTACATGCTGATCCCGCCGCTCAACCGGCGGGCCCTCGCGGCCGGCTCCTCCACCTGGCGCATCGCGCTGGCCGGCTGGCTGCCGGTGGTCGCGGTGGGTGTGCTCCAGGTGGCCGCGCTGATGGCCGTGCTGCACTGGGCGATCGGGCTGCAGATGCTGCGGGCGGCCGGCACGATCGGCTTCCTGTGCCTGGTCACGGCCTGTTTCGCGGCGATCGTGCAGTGGCTGAACGCCCGCTTCGGCCCGGCCGGCCGGATCCTGGTGCTCGCGCTGCTGATGCTCCAGCTGACCTCGGCCGGCGGCACCTATCCGGTGCAGACCAGCCCGGGCTTCTTCAACGCCATCCACCCGTTCCTGCCGATGAGCTACATCGTGGAGGCGCTGCGCCGGCTGATCACGGGCGGCGGGCTCGGCCCGGTGTGGCAGGCGTGCGGGGTGCTCGCCGCGTTCACCGCCGGCGCGCTCGCGCTGACCGCGCTGGCGGCCCGCCGCCGCCAGGTGTGGACGCCGGACCGGCTGCACCCGGAACTGAGCCTGTGATCCGGGGGCGGCGTCCGCACGCGCGCGTACCTGTGAGAATCGGGGCCATGGAAAGCACCAGCGCCAAGGCCGGCGGCAGCACGCGCCGCGAGGCCACCCGGCAGAAGCTCTACGAGGCGGCCGTCACCCTCATCGCCGAGCAGGGCTTCTCCGCGACCACGGTGGACGAGATCGCCGAGCGGGCCGGGGTCGCGAAGGGAACGGTCTACTACAACTTCGCGAGCAAATCCGTTCTCTTCGAGGAGCTGCTGAGGCACGGCGTCGGCCTGCTCACCGCCTCCCTGAAGGAGGCGGCCGAGCAGACCGCACGCGAGGGCGGCGGCAAGGTGGACGCGCTGGACGCGATGGTCCGCGCGGGACTGGTCTTCATCGACCGCTACCCGGCCTTCACCCAGCTGTACGTCGCCGAGCTGTGGCGCACCAACCGGGCCTGGCAGTCCACCCTGATGGTGGTGCGGCAGGAGGCGGTCGCGGTGGTCGAGGGGGTGCTGCGCGAGGGCGTGGCGGCCGGCGAGTTCAGCGACGAGATCGACATCCAGCTGACGGCGGCGGCGCTGGTCGGCATGGTCCTGGTGGCCGCGCTGGACTGGAAGTCCTTCCAGCCGGAGCGCTCCCTGGACGACGTCCACGCGGCCCTGTCCCGGCTGCTCCAGGGGCGGTTACGCGTCTCGTTTTTTCTTCTACACGCACTCGGCCCTGAGGCCCCGGGAGGCCGACGTTACGCGCCCGGTCCGCTGCCGGACCGGCGCCTTCCGTTCCCCCGTGTGCCACCGGGATTCCCCCGTGATCCCCCGTGATCCCCGTTCTCCCGGTGTTTCCCCCGTTGCCCCCGTACTTCCTTCCCGTACGGGCTCCCCCGTGCGGACCCCCGTGGTGGTCTCTCCCCCAGGGCCCCCGTGTCTCGCTTCCGCCGACGGATCGGCGGAAGGAGCGGCCGGCGGGCGGGCGCCGTTCCGCCGCCCCGTGTCGGCGGTGCCGGGCCACGCCCCCTGCCGTGCCTCCACTCTCTCGTTCCGGCGGCCCGCGCCCCATCCGCACACGTACTCATCTCGCGGTCTGAGTACCTGTACTCAGCAATCCGCGCCCGTCCCCACGCGCCGTGCCGCCCGGCGGCCGGGTTGTCGGTGGTGGTCGATAAAGTCACAGGCATGGCACGGATTGCGGTGATCGGCGCCGGGATGGGCGCGATGGCGGCTGCCGCCCGGCTGGCCGTCGCGGGCCACCGGGTGGTGGTGTACGAGCGGACGGAGACGTACGGCGGTGCGGTGCGCCGGTTCGAGCGGGACGGCTTCCGTTTCGACACGGGCCCGGGACTGCTCACCCTGCCCGCGGTGTACCGCGATCTGTTCCTGAAGACCGGCAAGGAGCCGCTGGAGGACCGCGTCGAGCTGGTCCAGGTCGACCCCTCGTCGCGGCACGTCTTCGCGGACGGCACGGAGGTGTACCTGCCGAACGCCTCCCGCGCGGGCGTGGTCGCGGCGCTGGACGAGGCGCTGGGCGCGGGGGCGGGCGAGCGCTGGGGCGACTTCCTGGTGCGCGCCCGCGAGGCCTGGGACCGCACCCGCCGGCCGCTGCTGGAGGAACCGCTGTGGCCCAACTGGGAGGTGCTGGTCGAGAAGGAGCCGTACCCGGGCACCCGGTACAAGCGGCTGCTGCGCACGCACCGGGTGGTCAAGCTCTTCGAGATCGGCAGACGGGAGCTGCGCGACCCGCGGCTGGTCCAGCTGCTGGCGGGGTACGCGCTCGCGTACGGCGTCGACCCCGACATCGCCCCGGCGAGCGCCGCCGTGCTGCCGTACATGGAGCACGCCTTCGGCACCTGGTACGTGCGCGGCGGAGTCCGGGAGCTGGCGCGCGCGGTGTACGAGCGGTGCCTGGAGCGCCGGGTGGAGTTCGTGTTCGGCGCCGAGGTGGTGCGGGTGCTGGAGAAGGACGGCCGGGCGGCCGGGGTGGAGCTGGCGGACCGGACGGTGGCCGAGGCGGACTTCGTCGTCGGCGCGGGTCCGTGGCGGCTGCGCGGCCTGCTCCCGGACCGGGAGCTGTACGGCGCGGGGGACGTGCCCCTGGACCCCGAGGACCGCTATCCGGGCCGGGTGGTCGTGTGCCTGGCGCTGCGCGGGGCCCGGGAGTCCGGAGCGGTGCACCGCACGGTGGTGCACTCGGCCGACGCCGACGGGGATCTGGACCTGTTCCGGCACGGGGTGCTGCCCGACCTGCCGCAGGTCGTCGTGGACCGGCCGGACGACCCGGCCCTGCGCCCCGACGCCGGCCACGAGTCCGTGGTGCTGACGGCGACCGTGCCGTCCGCCGCGGAGTACGACTGGGCCGCGCCGGGGGCCGCCGACGCCTTCGCCGACCGGCTGGTGGCCGCCGCCGAGCGTGCCGTACCGGGGCTGCGCGAGCGGGTGCTGTGGCGGGAGGTCCGCACCCCGCTGGACACCGAGCGGGAGACGGGCGCGACGGGCGGTGCGGTTCCACCGCCCGCGCTGGCCGGGCCGGAGGGGGTGCTGCATCCGGCCAACACCACGGCGGTGCCGGGGCTGTTCACGGCCGGCGGCTGGTCGCACCCCGGCGGCGGTCTCCCGCACGCCGGCATGTCGGGTGCGCTGGTGGCCGGACTGATCGTGGAGGGGCCGGAGTTCCGCGGCTCGCAGTGACGGACGCGCGGTGACGGACGCGCGCCGGGCGGGCCCTCAGAAGCGGTACTGCTCGTCGTACCCGACCCCGGGCTGCGGCTGCTGGCCGCCCGTGGTGTGCGGGTACGGCTGCTCCTGCGGGAGTTCGCCGCCGTAGGTCTCGTCGGTGCGCTGCTGCGGCACCCACACCCCGCCGGCCGGGGTCTGGCCGTAACCGCCCGTGGCGTACGGGTCCTCGGCGTAGCCCTGCTGCTGCCCGTACTGCTGGCCGTAGCCCTGGTCGTAGGAGCCGTAGGACTGATTGCCGATGTACGGGTCGGAGTAGTTGGCGTAGCCCTGCTGGCCCGCGGTGTCGTAGCCGTAGCCCTGCTGGCCGTAGCCGGAGTAGTCGTAGGCGTAGCTCTGCTGGGCGGTGCCCGCGGGGGCGGCGTTCGCGTGGGCGGGGTCGCCGTAGACGCCGTAGGTGCCGGTGTCGTCGGGGAGGGGCTGCGGCTCGTAGACCGCGGTGGTCTCGGCGGCGGTGGGCTCGGCCGTGCGGGAGGCGGCCGGGGTGAAGACGTCGTCGCGGTCGTAGTCGTCGTCGTAGTCGCCGTGCGTCCGGCCGGAGCCGTGGACGTCCTGGCCGGGGGCCTGGTCGTCGGCGGCCGCGGCGAACCCGGCGTCGTCCCGCGAGCCCGCCCCGGTCCGCTCCGCCCGGCCGCGGCGGCGCTTGCTGCCGCCGCCGGCCTCGGCCTCGGCCTCGGGCCGCTTGACCGCCCAGCCGGAGGCGAAGCCGCGGCGGAACGACAGCGTGACGTAGGTCTGGCCGACGGCGAAGGCGATCGCACCCAGCCCGATCACGATGACGGACGGCATCAGCACGCCCAGCACGACGCCGAGGAAGCCGGCGAAGGCCAGGAGGCGCCAGCGCAGCCGCGCCTTGTACTGCAGCAGCACCTCGCCCAGCAACCACAGCGCGACGACGCCGAACGCGATGTAGAGGACCGTCCAGCCCATGTACGCCCCTCTCCCAGTGACCGCTACGCAGTGTGTCGTATCGCGGTGCGGCCGGTCTAGGCCTGCGGGGGATGGTGCAGGCCCAGGTTCTCGTAGATTTCCAGGGTCGCCGTGGAGTTGTTGAGCGTGATGAAGTGCAGTCCGGGCACTCCCTCGGCCAGCAGCCGAGCGCAGAACTCCGTGGCGAACTCGATACCGATGGAGCGTACCGCCGCCGGATCGTCCTTCGCTGAGAGGATCCGCTCTTTCAGGGCGTCCGGGAAGTGTGCGTTGCTGAGCTTCGGCAACCGTTCCAGCATCTTCACGCTCGTGACCGGCAGAACCTCCGGGATCACCGGGGTGTCACAGCCCGCGGCCACCACCCGGTCGCGCAGCCGCAGGTACGACTCCGGCTGGAAGAACATCTGTGTGATGGCGTAGTCGGCGCCCGCACGGCACTTGTCCACGAAGTGGGCGACGTCGGTGTCCCAGTCCGCGGAGCGCGGGTGCATCTCCGGGAAGGCGGCGACACCCACGCAGAAGTCGCCCGACTCCTTGATGAGCCGGACGAGTTCGGCGGCGTAGGTCAGGCCCCGCGGGTGCGGCACCCAGTCGCCCATCGGGTCGCCGGGCGGGTCGCCGCGCACGGCGAGAATGTTGCGGATGCCGGCGTCCGCGTACTGGCCGATGATGTTGCGCAGCTCGGCGATGGAGTGGTCGACGGCGGTGAGGTGGGCGACCGGGGTCAGCGTGGTGTCCGCGACGATCTGCTCGGTCTCCTTGACCGTGCCCGCGCGGGTGGAGCCGCCGGCACCGTAGGTCACGGAGACGAAGTCGGGGGCGACCGCCTCGACCCGCCGGAGCGCGCTCCACAGGTTCCGCTCGCCCTTGGGGGTCTTCGGCGCCGAGAACTCGAACGAGTACGTCGTCTTGCCGGTGGCGAGGATGTCGCGCACGGTCCGTGCGCGATCAGTCCTGGTGGATGCGGTTCCGAGGGCCATACGGGCAGGTTAGCCAGGGGTGGGCGGTCTCCCAACCGGATGCCGGATATTTGCCCGATTTGTCGCTGTCCTGTCCAGCACGTGGACAGAAAGGCTCTAGTCGGCGTTCCGCAGCCGCTTCGCGAGCTCCGCGGCGGCCGCGCCCGGGTCGTCCGCCTCGGTGATCGCGCGAACCACGACCACCCGGCGGGCACCGGCGTCCAGCACCTGGTCCAGGGTGGCGAGGTCGATGCCGCCGATGGCGAACCAGGGGCGGTCGGTGCCGAGGCCCGCCGTGTAGCGGACCAGGCCGAGGCCGGGGGCGTGCCGGCCGGGCTTGGTGGGGGTGGGCCAGCAGGGGCCGGTGCAGAAGTAGTCCACGCCCTCCTGGACGGCGGCCGCGGCGGCCTCGGCCTCGGCGTGCGTGGAGCGGCCTATGAGGACGCCGTCGCCGAGGATGGCGCGGGCCGCGGGGACCGGCAGGTCGCCCTGGCCGAGGTGGAGCACGCCGGCGCGGGCGGCGTGGGCGACGTCCGCCCGGTCGTTGACCGCGAGCAGCTTGCCGTGCCGGGCGCAGGCCTCGGCGAAGACCTGGAGGTGCTCCAGCTCCTCGGCGGCCTCCATGCCCTTGTCGCGCAGCTGCACGATGTCGACACCGCCGGCCAGCACCGCGTCCAGGAACTCGGGCAGGTCGCCCTGGCGCTTGCGGGCGTCCGTGCACAGGTACAGGCGGGCACCGGCGAGCGCGGCGCGGGCGGTGTCGGACATGCGTGGGTCCCCCCGTGGTGTCGGTGTCCCCGGCGGTCCGGGGCGGTGGCGTACGGGCGTCCGGTCCGCACGCCACCTCCTGCTGCGGGTCGGCTCAGACGGCGAGCGCCTGGGCGCGGCGCTTCACCTCCGTGCCGCGATTCTCGCTCAGGGCCTGCGCGGGGGTGCCGGGCAGGGTCGGGTCGGGGGTGAAGAGCCACTCGATCATCTCTTCGACCGTGAAGCCGTCGTCCCGCAGGAGCGTCAGGGTCCCGGACAGGCCCTTGACGACCTTGTCCCCGTCGATGAAGGCGGCGGGGACGTGCAGCGCCTTGTTCTCACCACGGCGCACGGCGATGAGCTGGCCCTCCTTGACCAGCTGCCGGACGCGTGTCACCTCGACACCGAGCATGTCGGCGATGTCGGGGAGAGTGAGCCAGGCGGGGACGAGAGCATCAATTTTTGCGTCAATCTCGGTCACGGACACAAGCGTAGGCGCTTCGCCGGACCGGCCGCGATCTGTCATCGGCCGTCCGCGTGCGTCGTGGCTGCTCGCGCGGTTCCCCGCACCCCTGCGGGGCGCTCAGTCGGCCGTGGCGTCCTTCAGGGGGCGGGCCGGGTCGGACAGGGCGACCGGATCCAGGATCCGGGCCGCCTCGATCAGCCGGCGGCCCTGGGCCAGGTCCCGGGGGCGGCCCACCGCCAGCAGGGCCACCAGGCGGCCCTCGCGCAGCCAGCACACCGTCCAGGACGGGCCCGCCGGGTCACCGCGCCACACCAGGCGGTCGGCGGCGGCGTGGTGGCCGGCGTACTGCACGAACCGGCCGAACTGCTCGGACCAGAAGTACGGCACCGGATCGTAGACCGCCGGGGTCTCGCCGAGGATGTTCGCGGCGACCGTGCGCGGGCCCTGCAGGGCGTTGTCCCAGTGGTGGACGAGGAGCCGTTCGCCGTAGCGGGCCGAGGGGAAGGAGGCGCAGTCGCCGACGGCGTACACGTCCGGCACGGAGGCGCGCAGGCGGTCGTCGGTGAGGACCTCGCCGTGCGGGCCCAGCTCGACGCCGGAGCCGGCGAGCCAGGCGGTGGCGGGGCGGGCCCCGATGCCGACGACGACGGCGCCCGCGGGCAGCCGGGTGCCGTCGGAGAGCACCACCTCGCCGGGCTCGACGCGCTCCACGCGCGCGCGGGTGCGCAGCTCCGCGCCCGCGTCGGCGTACCAGGCGGCCATGGGCGCGGCGACCTCGGCGGGCAGGGCGCCGGCGAGCGGGTGCTCGGCGGCCTCCACGACCGTCACCGCGCAGCCGGCCTCGCGGGCGGCGGTGGCGAACTCGGCGCCGATCCAGCCGGCGCCCACGACCACGATGTCGTGCTGGCGGGCGAGCACGGGCCGGAGCCGTTCGGCGTCGTCCAGGGTGCGCAGCAGGTGCACGCCGGGCACGCCCTCGGCGCCGGGCAGCCGGATCGGTTCGGCGCCGGTGGCGAGGACCAGGACGTCGTACGGCACCGGGCCCGCCTCGGTGTCCAGCTCGTGCTCGGCGGGGCGCAGGCCCAGCACCTCGCAGCCGAGCCGCAGCTCGACCCCGAGGGAGTCGAAGTCCACCTCGAAGGCGGAGTCCTCGGCCTTGCCCAGCAGGACCGCCTTCGACAGCGGCGGCCGGTCGTACGGCTGGTGCGGCTCGGCGCCGATGACGGTCACGACGCCCCGGAAGCCCTGCTCGCGCAGGGCGACCGCGGTCTGCACCCCGGCCATGCCCGCGCCGACGACGACCACGCGCCGTCCCGCCGCCGTGCCCTCTTCCGCTGTCTGCTCGCTCACCCGATCACCATAGACAATTGACGATCTGTCAGTCAGGGGGCCCGACCGGTGACCTGTTCCACAACGCTCGTGCCGGAGCCCGGCTGGGACTCCCACTCCCAGCTCTCCTCCAGCCGCACCCGCCCGTCCGGCAGCTCGACCACCGTCGAGACGCAGTGCCCGGAGGCGGTCGTCCCGTCGGTCTTCAGCTGCACGTACCGGAAGTCCAGCCGGTCCCCCTCCCGGGTGCCCACCAGATGGCCGCGCACCACGTCGCCGCCGGCGTACTCGGCCCAGATCCCGCCGTCCTGCTCGTGGTACGTGAAACGGGTGCGGGTGCCCACCTGACCTGGGGCTTGGTCCGCCACGGGGGCGAGGATCAGTCCGTCGAGCGACCGGGCCACGGAACGGGGCTCCCTTACGGGTGAGGAGGGCTGCGGGCTAGGGTGGCCACCGTACAAGCACTCGCGGGAGCCCGGACGCACCGGGCTGAGAGGGAGGCTGGCGGCCTCCGACCGTACGAACCTGATCCGGGTCATGCCGGCGAAGGGAGGGGCTGGACGCCCATGTCGTCACGTACGTCCGACGTCCTCGTCATCGGGGGCGGAATCATCGGCCTGGTCACGGCCTGGCGCGCGGCGCAGCGCGGGCTCGCCACGGCCGTGGTGGACCCCGAGCCCGGCGGCGGGGCCGCCCAGGTCGCGGCCGGGATGCTGGCCGCGGTCACCGAACTGCACTACGGCGAGGAGACCCTGCTCGCCCTGAACCTGGAATCGGCCCGCCGCTACCCCGGCTTCGCGGCCGAGCTGGCCGAAGCAACGGGCCACGACCTCGGCTACCGCCGCTGCGGCACCCTCGCCGTCGCGCTGGACGCCGACGACCGCGCCCACCTGCGGGAACTGCACGAACTCCAGCAGCGCTCGGGGCTCGCCTCCGAGTGGCTGTCCGGGCGGGACTGCCGGCGTCTGGAGCCGATGCTGGCGCCGGGGGTGCGCGGCGGGCTGCGGGTGGACGCCGACCACCAGATCGACCCGCGCCGGCTGGCGGCGGCTTTGGTGGCCGCGTGCGAGCGGGCCGGTGTGGTGTTCCACCGCGCGTGGGCGGAGCGGCTGGACGTGGTGCGGGACCGGGCCGCCGGGGTCACCACGGCGGACGGCACCGCGCTGCGCGCGGACCAGGTGGTGCTCGCGGCGGGCAGCCTGAGCGGGCGGCTCGCGGGCGTGCCGGACGAGCTGCTGCCGCCGGTGCGGCCGGTCAAGGGGCAGGTGCTGCGGCTGACCGTGCCACGCCGGTACGCGCCGTTCCTGAGCCGGACCGTCCGGGCCGTGGTGCGCGGCAGCCACGTCTACCTGGTGCCGCGGGAGAACGGCGAACTGGTCGTCGGCGCCACCAGCGAGGAGCTGGGCTGGGACACGACGGTCACCGCCGGGGGCGTGTACGAGCTGCTGCGCGACGCCCATGAGCTGGTGCCCGGCATCACCGAGCTGCCGCTCACCGAGACCCGGGCCGGACTGCGCCCCGGCTCCCCCGACAACGCGCCGCTGCTCGGCCCGTCCGGCCTGGCCGGGCTGCTGCTGGCCACCGGGCACCACCGCAACGGGGTGCTGCTCACGCCGGTCACCGGGGACGTGCTGGCGCACACCCTGGTCTCCGGTGAACTGCCGGAGGAAGCCCGTCCGTTCGCCCCGCAGCGCTTCGGCGCCGCACTCACGGAGAAGCTGGAGCAGCCCGCATGAACAGCCCGGTCCTGATTTCCGTCAACGGACAGCGCCGGGAGATCGCCCCGGGCACCGTCCTCGACACCCTCGTCCGGACCCTCACCGCGGCGCCGCGCGGGGTGGCCGCCGCCGTCAACGAGACCGTCGTCCCGCGCGCGCAGTGGGCGACGACCGCCCTAGCCGACGGCGACCGGGTCGAGGTCCTCACCGCCGTGCAGGGGGGCTGAGCCGTGGCCGACGATTCCCTGGTCCTCGGTGACCTGACCCTGACCTCCCGGCTGATCATGGGCACGGGCGGGGCGCCCAGCCTCGACGTGCTGGAGCGGGCGCTGATCGCCTCCGGCACGGAGCTGACCACGGTCGCGATGCGCCGGGTGGACCCCTCCGTGCACGGCTCGGTGCTGTCGGTGCTGGAGAAGCTCGGCATCCGGGTGCTGCCGAACACGGCGGGCTGTTTCACCGCCGGTGAGGCCGTGCTGACCGCCCGGCTGGCCCGGGAGGCGCTCGGCACCGACCTGGTGAAGCTGGAGGTCATCGCCGACGAGCGGACGCTGCTGCCGGATCCGGTGGAGCTGCTGGAGGCGGCGGAGACGCTGGTCGACGACGGGTTCACGGTGCTGCCGTACACCAACGACGACCCCGTGCTCGCGCGGAAGCTGGAGGACGTGGGGTGCGCCGCGGTCATGCCGCTGGGGTCGCCGATCGGGTCCGGGCTGGGCATCCGCAATCCGCACAACTTCCAGCTGATCGTGGAGCACGCGCGCGTGCCGGTGATCCTGGACGCGGGGGCCGGTACGGCGTCCGACGTGGCGTTGGCGATGGAGCTGGGGTGCGCGGGGGTGATGCTGGCCTCCGCGGTGACGCGGGCTCAGGAGCCGGAGCGGATGGCCTCCGCGATGAGGCTCGCGGTGGAGGCGGGGCGGCTGGCCCGGACGGCCGGGCGGATCCCGCGCCGCTATCTCGCCGAGGCGTCGTCCCCTGCGGAGGGTTTGGCCGTGCTGGATCCCGAGCGTCCCGCGTTCTGACCGGTGCCGCGGCTGCGTGCGGTCTCCCGCCCGCGCACCGCCCGTTCCCGCTCGCCGTCGGCGGCCGCAAGGTCGTGGGTGCGTCACAGGTCGGCTGCAGTGCCGGGGGGAAAGCGGTCTCGGCGCGGGAACCGCCGGTGCCCCCTCGTAGACTCCCCTGCGTGGATACGACCCTTCAGGACCCCCTCCTCGGGCAGGTGCTCGACGGCCGGTACCGCGTCGACGCGCGCGTCGCGGCCGGCGGGATGGCCACGGTGTACCGGGCCCTGGACACCCGTCTGGACCGCGTGCTCGCGTTGAAGGTGATGCACCCGACGCTCGCGGCCGACGGGACCTTCGTCGAGCGGTTCATCCGGGAGGCGAAGTCGGTCGCCCGGCTCGACCACCCCAACGTGGTGCAGGTCTTCGACCAGGGGACCGACGGGTCGTACGTCTACCTGGCGATGGAGTACATCGCCGGCTGCACCCTGCGGGACGTGCTGCGCGAGCGGGGCGCGGTGCAGCCGCGAGCCGCGCTGGACATCCTGGAGCCGGTGCTCGCCGCGCTCGGTGCCGCGCACCGGGCCGGGTTCGTGCACCGGGACATGAAGCCGGAGAACGTGCTGATAGGCGACGACGGCCGGGTCAAGGTCGCCGACTTCGGGCTGGTGCGCTCCGTGGACACGGTGACCAGCACGACCGGTGCCGTGCTCGGGACCGTCTCCTATCTGGCGCCGGAGCAGATCGAGCGGGGCACCACCGATGCGCGCGTCGACGTGTACGCGTGCGGTGTGGTCCTGTACGAGATGCTGACGGGCGGGAAGCCGCACTCCGGGGACTCCCCGGCCCAGGTGCTCTACAAGCACCTCCACGAGGACGTGCCCCCGCCCTCGGCGCTGGTGCCGGGCCTGCCGTTCGTGCTGGACGAGCTGGTGGCGTCGGCCACCGCGCGCACCCCGGACATCCGGCCGCACGACGCCGTCGCGCTGCTCGCCCAGGTCCGCGAGGCCCGTCTGACGCTGACCGACGAGCAGCTGGACGCGGTGCCGCCGCAGGCGCTGACCGCGGAGCACGACAACGCCGAGGACCGCACGAGCGTGATCCCGCGCGCGCTGACGGTGCCCCGGCCGCTGCCCGTCGACGAGGACGCGGACGCCGCCGGGGACGGGGTCGACCGCACCGCCCGCTTCCAGAGCCCGCCCGTGCCGCCCCGCCGGCGCCCGGGGCGGCCCCCGCGCGCGGTGCTCGCGGTGATCGCGGCCGTCCTGGTGGTGTTCGGCGTGGGCGCCGGGGTCTGGTACATCAACTCCGGCCAGTTCACGAAGGTGCCGCCGCTGCTGGCGAAGACCGAGGCGCAGGCGCGGTCCCGGCTGAGCGCGGCCGGTCTCGACGTGGGCCAGGTGAAGCGGGCGTACAGCGACACCGTGAAGCGCGGCACGGTGATCGGCTCGGACCCGGCGCCCGGCGCGCGGATCCGGGACCATGACGCGGTGACGCTGACCGTGTCGCTGGGCCCGGAGACGGTGAACGTGCCGAACGTGAAGGGGCAGCCGCTCGCGAAGGCGCAGGCGCGGCTGAAGGCGGACGGCCTGGAGCCGGGCATGGTCACCCGCGAGTTCAGCGAGGACGTCGCCAGGGGCTCGGTGGTCGGTACGACGCCGGAGGCGGGCACCAAGCGGCACGCGGGCTCGGCGATCGCGCTGATCGTGAGCAAGGGCAGCCCCGTCGACGTGCCGGACGTCACCGGCGACGACGTGGACAGCGCCCGGCAGGAGCTGACGGACGCCGGGCTGAAGGTGAAGATCGCGGCCGGGCGGATCAACTCCGAGTACGACGCGGGGCAGGTCGCCGCGCAGAGCCCGGACGAGGGCAGCCGGGCCGCCGAGGGCGACACGGTGACGCTGACCCTGTCCAAGGGCCCCGAGATGATCGAGGTCCCGGACGTGACCGGGGACAGCGTGGACGACGCGCACGAGGCCCTGGAGGCCGCCGGATTCGAGGTGGACGAGGACCGCGGGCTGCTCGGGCTGTTCGGCGACACCGTGAAGAAGCAGTCGGTGGCGGGCGGCGACAAGGCGCCCAAGGGATCGACGATCACGATCACCATCCGGTGACCACGCTCCCGTGACCACCGTCCGGTGACCGGTCTCACCGGCGACCGCGGCCCGGGCGCGAGGGCGGACATGACACCCTGAACGGGTGAGTCCTGTTCCGTCCTCCCTCCCCCGCAACCCCGTCGGCGGCCATGTGCCGGTGGCCGGCGGTCTGCACTCCGTGGGGCTGTCGTACGCCCGTGACCTGAAGGCGGAGACCGTGCAGGTCTTCGTCGCCAACCCGCGCGGCTGGGCCACTCCGCCCGGCAACCCGCGGCAGGACGAGGCGTTCCGCGCGGCGTGCGCCGAGGAGTCGATCCCGGCGTACGTGCACGCGCCGTACCTGATCAACTTCGGTTCGCACACCGAGGCGACGGTGGAGCGGTCGGTGGAGTCGCTGCGGCACTCGCTGCGGCGCGGGCGGGAGATCGGCGCGCTGGGCGTGGTCGTGCACACCGGCAGCGCGACCGGCGGGCGGGCGCGGGACGTCGCGCTGAAGCAGGTGCGCGAGCACCTGCTGCCGCTGCTGGACGAGCTGACCCACGACGACGACCCGTTCCTGCTGCTGGAGTCGACCGCCGGGCAGGGCGCCTCGCTGTGCTCGCGGACCTGGGACTTCGGGCCGTACTTCGAGGCGCTGGACGCCCATCCGAAGCTGGGCGTGTGCCTGGACACCTGCCACGTCTTCGCCGCCGGCCACGATCTGACCGGGCCGAGCGGCATGCACCAGACCCTGGACCTGCTGGTGGACACCGTGGGCGAGGGCCGGCTGAAGCTGATCCACGCCAACGACTCCAAGGACGTGGTGGGCGCGCACAAGGACCGGCACGCGAACATCGGCGCCGGCCACATCGGCGAGGACCCGTTCCGGGCGCTCATGACGCACCCCGCGACCGAGGGCGTCCCGCTGGTCATCGAGACGCCCGGCGGCAAGGAGGGGCACGCGGCGGACGTGGAGCGGCTGAAGAAACTGCGCGACGCATAACCCCTTGGGGAATACCCCTGGGGGGTATACGGTTCCTGTCCTGCACAGGAGCCGTCGTCCGACATGGGGGTACGTCATGCAGCACGAGGCGCACACGGAACACGTCCACCACCACGCGCACCACACCGGTCACGCGGGCGGGGCCGGCTGGGGCACGGCCGCGCAGGCCACCCTGCACTGCCTCACCGGCTGCGCCATCGGCGAGGTGCTCGGCATGGTCGTCGGCACGGCGCTGGGCTGGGGCAACCTGGCGACCACCCTGCTCGCGATCGTGCTGGCCTTCTTCTTCGGCTACTCGCTCACCCTGCGCGGGATCCTGCGGGCCGGTGTCGGCTTCCGTACGGCCTTCCGGGTGGCGCTGGCCGCGGACACGCTGTCCATCGCCGTGATGGAGCTGATCGACAACGGGGTGATCGCGGTCTGGCCGTCCGCGATGGACGCCATGCTGGGCGACGCGCTGTTCTGGATCTCGCTCGCGGCCTCGCTCGTGATCGCCTTCGCGGTGACCACCCCGGTCAACAAGTGGATGATCGGCCGGGGCAAGGGGCACGCGGTGGTGCACCGGTACCACCACTGACACACCCGAGGGCCGGGGTCAGAGCTCGGGGCCGTCCCCGGGCTGCTCCTGGTAGGAGTAGCGCTGTTCCTTCCAGGGGTCGCCGATGTTGTGGTAGCCGCGCTCCTCCCAGAAGCCGCGGCGGTCGGCGGTCATGTACTCCACGCCCCGGACCCACTTCGGGCCCTTCCAGGCGTACAGGTGGGGCACGATCAGGCGGACCGGGAAGCCGTGCTCGGCGGTGAGCAGCTCGCCGTCCTTGTGGGTGGCGAACAGGGTGCGGTCGGAGGCGAAGTCCGACAGGCGCAGGTTCGAGCTGAAGCCGTACTCCGCCCAGACCATCACATGGGTGACGTCCGGCGCGGGCGGGGCCAGGTCGAGGACGGCGCGGGCCGGGATGCCGCCCCACTCCGCGCCGACCATGCTGAACTTCGTCACGCAGTGCAGATCGGCCACCACGGTGGTGTACGGCAGGGCCGTGAACTCCTCGTGGTTCCAGGTGTGCTTGTCCCCGTCGGCGGTGGCGCCGAAGACCCGGAACTCCCAGCGCTCGGGCCGGAACTTCGGGACCGGCCCGTAGTGCGTGACCGGCCAGCCCCGCTGGAGCCGCTGACCCGGCGGAAGCTCGGACCCGGCCGCTGCCCCAGACTCTCGCTCCACCGGATGACCCATGTATCCATCCTGACAGACCTCGGGCAGTGCCCTTGACCACCCTCCCCCGAATCGGACAAGCTGCATCAACTCAGCACGTACTTACTAAGTACGCACTTACTGGACGATCTTCGTTGCCGGTGCAATCATGCCGCCGCACCCTCTCCCGATATCCCGTGTGGAAGGAGCCGCTGCGATGCAGGGCGACCCCGAGGTCATCGAGTTCCTCAACGAGCAGCTCACCGGCGAGCTGACCGCGATCAACCAGTACTTCCTGCACGCGAAGATGCAGGAGAACTTCGGTTGGTACAAGCTCGCCAAGTACACGCGGCACGAGTCGTTCGACGAGATGAAGCACGCCGAGGTGCTCACCGACCGGATCCTGTTCCTGGAGGGGCTGCCCAACTACCAGCGGCTCTTCCACGTCCGGGTGGGGCAGACGGTGCGGGAGATGTTCGAGGCCGACCGGCAGATCGAGGTCGAGGCGATCGACCGGCTGCGGCGGGGCATCAAGGTGATGCGCGAGAAGGGGGACATCACGTCCGCCAACATCTTCGAGGACATCCTCGCCGACGAGGAGCACCACATCGACTACCTCGACACCCAGCTGGAGCTGCTGGAGAAGCTCGGTGAGGCGCTCTACCTCGCCCAGCTGATCGAACAGCCGGAGAGCAGCTGAGCCCTAGGCCGCCCTGGGGACGTCCGTGTCCGTGTCCGTGGGGATCTCCGCCAGCGCCGGCCTGCCCTGGTCGGCCAGCTCACGGCGCGGGCAGGCGCCCCGGCCGAGGATGGCCTGGATCCGGCGGACGCACGAGCCGCAGTCCGTGCCCGCCTTGCAGGCGGAGGCAATCTGGCGGGGGGTGCAGGCACCGTTGTCCGCGTGCTGCTTCACCTGGTCCTCGGTGATGCCGAAGCAACTGCACACGTACACGCGGATTCACCTCCCGACGGGATCGCCGTCCGTACTGCCGTCCCGTATCTCGGTGAGGCAAACCTAACCTTACCCATCCCCACGGGGCCCGCAAAGAGGGAGGGGCGCGGATCCGGTGTGATCCGCGCCCCTTCCGGTACTCACTGGTCCCGGTACATCTCCGCGACGAGGAACGCGAGGTCCAGCGACTGGCTGCGGTTCAGCCGCGGGTCGCAGGCCGTCTCGTAGCGCTGGTGCAGGTCGTCGACGAAGATCTCGTCGCCGCCGCCCACGCACTCGGTGACGTCGTCGCCGGTCAGCTCCACGTGGATGCCGCCCGGGTGGGTGCCGAGCGCCTTGTGCACCTCGAAGAAGCCCTTGACCTCGTCGAGCACGTCGTCGAAGCGGCGGGTCTTGTGCCCGGAGGCCGCCTCGAAGGTGTTGCCGTGCATCGGGTCGGTCACCCAGGCCACCGTGGCACCGGACGCCGTGACCTTCTCGACCAGCTCGGGGAGCTTGTCGCGGATCTTGCCGGCGCCCATGCGGACGATGAAGGTCAGCCGGCCCGGCTCCCGCTCGGGGTCGAGGCGGTCGATGTACTGCAGCGCCTCCTCGGCCGTGGTGTTCGGGCCGAGCTTGATGCCGATCGGGTTGCGGATCTGCGAGGCGAACTCGATGTGCGCGTGGTCCAGCTGCCGGGTGCGCTCACCGATCCACACCATGTGGGCCGAGACGTCGTACAGCTTGCCGGTGCGGGAGTCGACCCGGGTCAGGGCGGACTCGTAGTCCAGCAGCAGCGCCTCGTGCGAGGAGAAGAACTCGACGGTCTTGAACTCCTCCGGGTCGGTGCCGCAGGCCCGCATGAAGTTCAGCGCGTTGTCGATCTCGCGGGCGAGCTGCTCGTAGCGCTGGCCCGACGGCGAGGTGCGCACGAAGTCCTGGTTCCAGGCGTGCACCTGGCGCAGGTCGGCGTAGCCGCCGGTGGTGAAGGCGCGCACCAGGTTCAGCGTGGACGCCGACGCGTGGTACATGCGCTTCAGCCGCTCGGGGTCCGGGATGCGGCTGGCCTCGGTGAAGTCGAAGCCGTTGACGGAGTCGCCCCGGTACACCGGGAGCGTCACGCCGTCGCGGGTCTCGGTCGGCTTGGAGCGGGGCTTGGAGTACTGCCCGGCGATCCGGCCGACCTTCACCACGGGCACGGAGGCCGCGTAGGTCAGCACGGCGCCCATCTGGAGCAGCGTCTTCAGCTTGTTGCGGATGTGGTCGGCGGACACCGCGTCGAAGGCCTCGGCACAGTCGCCGCCCTGGAGGAGGAACGCCTCTCCCTTGGCGACGGCCGCCATCCGGGCGCGCAGCTGGTCGCACTCGCCTGCGAAGACGAGCGGCGGATACGACTCGAGGTCCGCGATCACTGCGCGCAGAGCCTCGGCGTCGGGGTACTCGGGCTGCTGCGCCGCGGGCAGGTTTCGCCAGGTGTTGCCAGCGCTCGGGCTGGTCTTAGCGTTCACGGTCACGAGCTCAACATTACGGGGTGATGTCACCCCTTCCCGCCGGTGCTCAGGTAATGAGACACGGCATACAGAGTGCGGACATGCGGTAGGGTTCCCCGCATGTTCGCGCCGTCGATCCAGAACTGGTGGTGGACCGCTTCTCCGGCGGCCCACTGATCGCGCGTACCACCGACTTCGCGAAGGCCGCCCGAGGGGCGGCCTTCGGCGTTCTCCGGGGCCGTTCCTCCTCACCGAGTCACCGACGGAAGAGGAACCATGGACCTGGCACAGCTGCTGCACGACCCCCGCCCCTTCGCCCTGCTGCGCCGCCGCGCGCCGGGCCGCGACGAGCACCCGGTGGAGGTGCTGCTCGGCCCGGTGACCAGCCGGGACCGGCTCGCCGACCTGCCCGACGAGGGGCTCGCCCTCGTGCCGTTCCGGCAGCTGCGCGAGCGGGGCTTCGACGTCCGCGACGACGGCACCCCGCTGCTGGTGCTGACCCCCGAGGAGTCGTACGAGATCCCGCTCGCCGACGCGCTCTCCCAGCTGCCGGCGCACGAGGTGCGGGTCGAGGGCGGGGGCTTCGACGTCGGCGACGAGGAGTACGGCGAGATCGTCGGGCGGGTGCTGCACGAGGAGATCGGCCGGGGCGAGGGCGCGAACTTCGTGATCCGGCGCACGTACCGGGGCGAGATCGCCGGCTTCGGCCGCGCGGACGCGCTCGCGCTGTTCCGGCGGCTGCTGGCGGGCGAGCGGGGCGCGTACTGGACGTTCGTCGTGCACACCGGGGACCGCACGCTGGTCGGGGCGAGCCCGGAGGTGCACGTCCGGATGAGCGGCGGAACGGTGGTGATGAACCCGATCAGCGGGACGTACCGCTATCCCGCCGAGGGGCCCACGCCGGAGCACCTGCTCCGGTTCCTCGCCGACGGCAAGGAGATCGAGGAGCTGTCGATGGTGGTCGACGAGGAGCTGAAGATGATGTGCACCGTCGGCGACATGGGCGGGGTCGTCGTCGGCCCGCGGCTGAAGGAGATGGCGCACCTCGCGCACACCGAGTACGAGCTGCGCGGGAAGTCCTCCCTGGACGCGCGCGAGGTGCTGCGGGAGACGATGTTCGCGGCGACCGTCACCGGTTCGCCGGTGCAGAACGCCTGCCGGGTGATCGAGCGGCACGAAGTGGGCGGGCGCGGGTACTACGCCGGTGCGCTGGCGCTGCTCGGCCGGGACTCCGGGGGCGCGCAGACCCTCGACTCCCCCATCCTTATCCGCACCGCCGACATCGACGCCGACGGCCGGCTGCGCGTGCCCGTCGGGGCGACGCTGGTGCGCGGCTCCGATCCGGCCGGCGAGGTCGCGGAGACCCACGCGAAGGCGGCGGGCGTGCTGGCCGCCCTCGGGGTGGGGCCGGCCCGGCCGCGCCGGGAGCGGGAGCGGCCCCGGCTGGCCGACGACCCGCGGGTGCGGGCCGCGCTGGACGGGCGCCGGGCCGGGCTCGCCCCGTTCTGGCTGCGGATGCAGGAGCGGTCCGACGCCCTGGCGGGCCATGCCCTCGTCGTGGACGGCGAGGACACCTTCACCGCGATGCTGGCGCACGTCCTGCGCTCGGGCGGGCTCGACGTGACCGTACGGCGCTACGACGAGCCCGGGCTGCGGGAGGCGGTGCTCGACCACCGGGGGCCGGTCGTCCTGGGCCCCGGTCCCGGTGACCCCCGTGACCTCGCCGATCCCAAGATGCGGTTCCTGCGCGGCCTGGCCGCCGAGGTGGTCCGCAGCCATCCGCACGGGGTGCTGGGCGTCTGCCTCGGGCACGAGCTGCTCGCGGCCGAGCTGGGCCTGGAGATCGTCCGCAAGGAGGTGCCGTACCAGGGGGCGCAGACCCGGATCGACCTGTTCGGGCGGAGCGAGACCGTCGGTTTCTACAACAGCTTCGTGGCGCGCTGCGACGAGGACGCGGCCCGGGAGCTGGCCGCGCACGGGGTGGAGGTGAGCCGGGCGGAGAACGGGGAGGTGCACGCGCTGCGCGGCCCCGGTTTCGCGGGCGTGCAGTTCCACCCCGAGTCGGTGCTGACGCTGAACGGGGCCGCGGTCGTACGGGAGCTGATCGGTCAGCTGCGCCGCACGACCGTGTAGCCGCCGGGGGCCGCCGTCAGCCGAAGAAGACCCCGACCTCCTCGTACAGCTTCGGGTCCACCGTCTTCAGCCTGGCGGTGGCCTCGGAGATCGGGACGCGGACGATGTCGGTGCCGCGCAGGGCGACCATCGTGCCGAAGTCGCCGTCGTGGACGCAGTCGATGGCGTGCAGACCGAAGCGGGTGGCGAGCCAGCGGTCGAAGGCGCTGGGGGTGCCGCCGCGCTGGATGTGGCCGAGGACGGTGGTGCGGGCCTCCTTGCCGGTGCGCTTCTCGATCTCCTTGGCCAGCCACTCGCCGACCCCGGAGAGCCGGACGTGCCCGAAGGAGTCCAGCGACTGGTCCTTGAGCACCATCTCGCCGTCCTTCGGCATGGCGCCCTCGGCGACGACCACGATCGGCGCGTACGAGGCCCGGAAGCGGGAGGTGATCCAGGCGCACACCTGGTCGAGGTCGAAGCGCTGCTCGGGGATGAGGATCACGTTGGCACCGCCGGCGAGGCCCGAGTGGAGGGCGATCCAGCCGGCGTGCCGGCCCATCACCTCGCAGACGAGGACCCGCATGTGGGACTCGGCGGTGGTGTGCAGCCGGTCGATGGCCTCGGTGGCGATGCCGACCGCGGTGTCGAAGCCGAAGGTGTAGTCGGTGGCGGACAGGTCGTTGTCGATCGTCTTGGGCACGCCGACGCACGGCACGCCGTACTCGTCGGACAGCCGCGCGGCGACGCCCAGGGTGTCCTCGCCGCCGATCGTGACGAGGGCGTCGACCTCCTGCTTGGCCAGGTTCTCCTTGATACGGCGGACACCGTCGTCCACCTTGAGGGGGTTGGTGCGCGAGGAGCCGAGGACGGTGCCGCCGCGGGGCAGGATGCCGCGCACCGCGGGGATGTCGAGGCGCACGCTGTCGCCTTCGAGAGGTCCGCGCCAGCCGTCCCGGAAGCCGACGAAGTCATAGCCGTACTCCTGTACGCCCTTGCGCACGATGGCCCGGATGACGGCGTTGAGCCCGGGGCAGTCGCCGCCTCCGGTCAGTACTCCGACCCGCATGGAATTGTCCCTTCACCGCGGTTTCCTGACAGAGAGTCACGCTAGTGGTGATCCGCGTCACATCGGGAGAGGCGGGAAGGGTGATTCGGAAGCGCTACTCGTCGTCGAGTCCGCGCTCGATCGCGTACCGCACGAGCTCCACCCTGTTGTGCAGTTGCAGCTTGCCGAGCGTGTTCTGGACGTGGTTCTGGACCGTGCGGTGGGAGATGACGAGGCGTTCGGCGATCTGCTTGTAGCTCAGGCCCTTCGCCACCAGCCGCAGCACCTCGGTCTCCCGGTCCGTCAGCCGGGGCGCGCCCGGCTCGTCGGCGTCCGGGGCGGGCACCGGCTCGGCGGCCAGCCGCCGGTACTCGCCGAGGACCAGCCCGGCGAGCCCCGGCGTGAACACCGGGTCGCCCACGGCGGTACGGCGCACCGCGTCCAGCAGTTCCTCGGTGGAGGCCGACTTCAGCAGATAGCCGGTCGCGCCGGACTTCACGGCCTCCAGCACGTCCGCGTGCTCGCCGCTCGCCGAGAGGACCAGAACCCGCAACGCCGGGTTGTGGCCCACGAGTTCCTTGCACACCTGGACACCCGGCTTGGCGGGCAGGTTGAGGTCCAGCACCAGGACGTCCGGGGCGGCGGCCCTGGCGCGGCGGACCGCCTGCTCGCCGTCGCCGGCGGTGGCGACCACCTCGAAGCCGGACTCGGCCAGGTCGCGGGCGACCGCGTCACGCCACATCGGGTGGTCGTCCACCACCATGACCCTGATCGTGTCCTGCTGCTGCGTCATCGCTGCTCCGCCTTCTTCCCCCGCGCCCGCACGGCGCCCTTCGGTACCTTCAGTTCGACTTCCGTGCCCTGCCCGGGCACCGAGACGATCTCGGCGCTGCCGCCGAGGTCACGCAGCCGGCCCCGGATGGACAGGGCCACCCCGAGCCGGCCCTCCCCCTCGGCCTGGGCGAGCCGGCCCTCGGGAATGCCGGGGCCGTCGTCCCGGACGGTGACGACGATCTCGTCCGGCTCGTCCTCCACCAGGATCCAGGCCCGCGCCCCGTCCCCGGCGTGCCGGCGCACGTTGTCCAGGGCGGCCCCGACCGCGGCGGCCACCTCGCGGGCCGCGGCCGGCGGCAGCAGCACCGGGGCGCCGGGCTCGGCGAGGCTGACCCGGGCGCAGGCGTGCCGGGCGAGCAGGGCGCGCAGGTCGACCGGGCCGGCCGGGTCCTGCGGGTCCGGCTCCTCCACCGCGCGGACGACGGCGCCGGCCGCCAGGTCCTCCGAGACCCTGGACACCGGGACCAGACCGCCCGACACCAGCGTGCGCAGGGCCACCTCCTGCTCCCCGGCCAGCCGGCCCAGCTCGGCCGCCTCGCCGCCGAGGGCCGCGCCCCGGCGCTTCACCATCGCCAGCACCTGCAGCACGCTGTCGTGGATGTCCCGGGCCAGCCGCTCCCGCTCCCGGGTCGCGGCCTCGATCTCCAGGGCGCGGGCGAGGGTGCGCTCGGAGGCGCGGGCCACCTCCACGACGTAGCCGATCGCGATGGAGGCCACCCAGACGAGGATCACGTTGTGCACGGTGTCCCGGGCGGGGTGGCCGCGCTCGACCAGGTTGACGGCGGCCACGGCCGTGGAGGCGACGGCCGCCCAGCGCCAGCCGCCCTTGATGGCGAAGGTCAGCACCGCGCCCGCGGTCCATATCGACGGCAGGGTGGGGCCGCCGCCCGCGATCCGCTCGTGGCTGTCGGCGACCCGGGTGAGCAGGATGCCGGCGAGGGCGATGGTCAGGTCCACGGCGAGGAAACGCCGGGTGCAGCTCGCCGCGTTGGCCAGCTTGGGCAGGGTGGCGAGGGTCCACACCAGCAGGACCCCGTAGTAGGCGACGGCGACCCAGGGCCGGCGGAAGTGGTCGTACGCGGTGGCGCACAGGCCGATGGCGTACAGCATGGTCAGGACGCGGTAGCCGGCGAGCGCGCGCCACAACGGCAGCTCGACCGACATCCGCATGACGCGCTCGCGCTTGGGCATGTCCCCCGGTCCCCCCGGCTCCCCCTTGTCGTGCCCCCGTCTAGGACTCGTCCTGCTTCTTCCCGGCCTTCTGGGCCTTCTCGGCCTCCTTGGCCGCCTTCGCCGCCTCGGCTATCTGCCGCTTGGCGGCGGTGGCGTACATGTCGACGTACTCCTGGCCGGAGAGCTTCATGATCTCGTACATGACCTCGTCGGTCACGGCGCGCAGCACGAACCGGTCGTGCTCCATGCCCTGGTAGCGGCTGAAGTCCAGGGGCTCGCCGATGCGGATGCCGGGCCGCATCAGCTTCGGCATCACCTTGCCGGGCGGCTGGATCTTCTCCGTGTCGATCATGGCGACCGGGATGACCGGCGCGCCGGTGGCGAGCGCCACGCGCGCGAGGCCGCCGGGCTTGCCCCGGTACAGCCGGCCGTCCGGCGAGCGGGTGCCCTCCGGGTAGATGCCGAACAGCTCGCCGCGCTCCAGCACCTCTATGCCGCTGCGGATCGCCGCCTCGCCGGCGCCGCGCGCCCCGGAGCGGTCCACCGGGAGCTGGCCGACGCCCTTGAAGAAGGCCGCGGTGAGCCGGCCCTTCACGCCCGGGGTGGTGAAGTACTCGGCCTTGGCGATGAACGTGACCTTGCGGTCCAGCACCGCCGGCAGGAAGAACGAGTCCGAGAAGGACAGGTGATTACTGGCCAGGATGGCCGGGCCCGTGGCCGGAACGTTCTCCAGGCCCTCCACCCAAGGCCTGAAGGCGACCTTCAGCGGCCCGCCGATGGCGACCTTCATCGTGCCGTACAACACCCGTGTGCCTCCTGTTTCCGTCGGAGAGACCTTAACCCGGGGGACCGTCAATGAGCCCGACGACCCTGGTCGGTGTCAGTGCGGTCGCGTACGGTGAAGCACATGCCAGTTCTCCCCGGAGCCGAGCCGTACCGCCACCACGGCGGGGACGTGGGGGTCCTCCTCTGCCACGGTTTCACCGGTTCCCCCCAGTCGCTGCGTCCCTGGGCGGAGCACCACGCGGCCCACGGCCTGACCGTGTCCCTGCCGCTGCTGCCCGGCCACGGCACCCGCTGGGAGGACATGCAGCTCACCACCTGGCAGGACTGGTACGCGGAGGTGGACCGCGAGCTGCGCCTGCTCGCCGAGCGCTGCTCCCGGGTCTTCGTCGCGGGCCTGTCGATGGGCGGCGCGCTGGCCCTCAGACTCGCGGCCCGGCACGGCGAGCGGGTCGCGGGCGCGGTGGTGGTCAACCCGGCGAACCGGGTGCACGGCCTGTCCGCGTACGCCCTCCCGGTCGCCCGGCACCTGGTGCGCACGACCAGGGGCATCGCCAGCGACATCGCCAAGGAGGGCGCGGCCGAACTGGGCTACGACCGGGTGCCGCTGCACGCGGCGCACTCGCTGCGGGTGTTCCTGCGCCGGCTGGACGGCGAGCTGCCCCAGGTCACCCAGCCGTTGCTGCTGCTGCGCAGCGCCCGGGACCACGTCGTGCCGGCGGCCGACTCGGCGCGGGTGCTGAGCCGGGTGTCGTCCACGGACGTCACCGAGATCGTGCTGGAACACAGCTACCACGTGGCGACGTTGGACGAGGATGCGGACCGGATCTGCGAGGAGAGCCTCGCCTTCATCGGCCGGCTCGCACCCAGTGTCGGCAAGGAAGGGACGGCCGCAGTTGGCTGAGCACGACTCCGACCGTGAGGGCCGTGAGGACCGCGAGGGCCGTGAGGACCTCGACGGCCAGGAGGTCCGCGAGCCGGACAAGCAGGAGGTGCCGTTCGACGAGGACGCCGCCTGGCGGGCCATCGTCGCCGGGTACGGCGAGGAGCCGCCGGACCCGCCGGGTGCCCGGCCGTTCAAGCCGGTGGAGGACCTGGCGCTGCTGGAGAAGCACCTGGCGAAGGAGCCGGTGCCGGAACCGGCGAAGGAGCCGGTGCCGGAGCCCGACGGCGACGCCGGGGGCGAGGCGGAGGAATCCGCGGGCCGGCCGGCCGCCCGGCCGCTCGGCGGCTCCGTCTCCTTCGCGCCCGGGGTCGGCCCGCGCGATCACACGGTGGCCGAGCCGTCCGACGACGACTTCGACGAGGACGACGAGGGCCACTTCGTACCGCCGGAGCCGCCGCCGCTGCCGACCGCGGACACCACCGCCAGGTTCGCCTGGCTCGGGGTGGTCGGCGGTCCCGTCCTGCTCCTGCTGGCGGTGCTGCTCGGCTGGGAGATGACCTGGTGGCTGGCGACCGCCGGCATCGGCGGCTTCCTGGGCGGCTTCGTGACGCTCGTGGCGCGGATGCGGACGGACGACGAGGAGGACGACGACCCCGGGCGCGGGGCGGTCGTCTGACGCCGGACGAGAGCACCGGGGCCGCGACCTGAACTTTGTACAGGGCGCGGCCCGCTGGCTATCGTGTGGCCATGCCGCGCGACACGCTCACGCTGGGGACCATCGTCCGCACCGCCGTGGAACTGCTGGACGAGGAGGGCCTCGAAGGCCTGAACATGCGCAGTCTCGGCCGGCGGCTCGGGGTCGCCGCGACGGCCGTCTACTGGCACGTCAAGAACAAGGACGACCTGGTACTGATGGTCGCCGACGAGGTGTGGCGGGAGGTCGCCCTGCCGCCGCTGGACCCGGCCGACTGGCGCGGCACCGCCACCGCGATGGCCGACGGCCTGTACGCGACGCTGGTCCGCCACCCCTGGCTGATCCAGGCCGTCAGCTCCCATCTCCTGTACGGCACCGGCAAGGCCCGCTACGACGACCACCTCCTCGGCGTCTTCGAGACCGCCGGGTTCCCGCCCGAGGAGGCCGACCGGGCCGCCGGCGCGGTGGTCACGTACGTCCTGGGCAACGCGCTGGGGGCGTCCGCCACGGCGTCCCTGACCCGCAAGGTGCGGCGGGCCGGGGGCGACAGCGAGGAGCGGTTCCGCGAGACCCTGGCCCAGGCGGCCGAGGCGGCTGCCGCGTTCCCCCGGCTGCGGGCGCGCCTGGGCACGTCGGCGGCCACGGAGTACGCGGCCGCGCCCGACGGCAGCTACGCGGCGGGGCTGCGGGCCCTGCTCGCCGGGCTGCGCCCCGAGGGCGCCTGACCGACACCGGCGCGCGGCTACGCCGTGCGGCCGAAGAGGCGGCCCGCCAGGTCGACGCCCGTCACCGTGCCGTCCGCCGCGCGGGAGAAGAAGCCGCGCTGGCCCGTCAGGCCGCCCTCCGTGACGACGTACTCGTCGACGGCGCCGGGCAGGAAGCCGATCGCGGCGGCCGGGTGGTCCGGGGGCATCTCCACGTCGGAGGCGGCGCGGATCTCCGGCTTGATGCCGACGGCGAGCGTGAGCCGGCCGTCCTCGGCGACGATGTCGAGGTTCATCGCGTCGATCTCGTACCGCCCGGCGACCTCCCTCGCCCGCCCCTCGTCGTGCGGCAGCGGCTCCGGCTCCCGCTCGACCACGCCGAGGTACAGCTCCAGCGCCCGCTTCAGCACGGCCTGGTTGAACAGGTGGCCGTCGGGCCCCGAGTTGGCCAGCGAGACGACGGCGAAGTCGTGCTCCGGCACCAGCAGCAGCTCGGCGAACTGGCCGTTGCCCGAGCCCCCGTGCCCGATCGTGCGGACCCCGTCGACGTCCCGCACGAACCAGCAGATCCCGAAGGCGTCGCCGAGCGTGCTCCCCCGCAGCTCGACGGTCGGCCGCCGCATCCGGTCGAGCGTCCCGGCGGACAGCAGGCCGTCCCCGTCGCCCAGTTGGAACCGGGCCCAGCGCAGCAGGTCGCCCGCCGAGGAGACGATGCCGCCGCCGGGGTTGTTGCCGCGGGTCCCGGCCCGCCAGGACTTCCAGGGGCGGGCCGGGGCGAGGGTGCCGTCCGCGGCGCGGTGGTGGCCGACGGCGAAGCGCCGGACCACGACGTCGTCCAGGTCGAAGACGGTGTCGTGGAGGCCCAGCGGTTCCAGGACCAGCTCGGCCAGGGCCTTCTCGAACGGCAGCCCGGTGACGTTCTCGATCACCCGGCCGAGCAGGTTGTAGCCGGCCTGGCTGTAGGAGGCGCGGGCGCCGGGCGGCGCGATCAGCGGCAGCCGGTCCAGCTGGGCGGTCCAGGCGGCGAGCGAGCCGTCGGCCTCGTCGGCATCGACCAGGTTCCAGTCCAGGCCCGCGGTGTGGTTGAGCAGCTGCAGCACGGTGATCCGCGCGGCGGCCTCCGCGTCGGCGAGCCGCAGGTCGGGGACGTACCGGCGCACCGGTGCGGCCAGGTCCACGCCCCCCTGTTCGGCCAGGCGCATCAGCGCGGTCGCGGTGAAGCTCTTGGTGACCGAGGCCAGATGGAAGAGGGTCCGCCCGTCGACGGGCAGCGGGTGCTCGGCGCTGGTCACGCCGTGGGTGATCAGGCTCTCCCGGCCGCCGGCGAGGATGCCGACGGCGGCGCCGGGTATCCCGTACTCCTGCGCGGTGGCCGTCACGAACGCGGACAGTTTCTCGTACGACATCGGTTCCCCCTGGTGCCGTAGCGGCGGACTTGAACTAAGTACAGGAAGGACCGTAGGGCACCCTCGCCCGAGGGGGCAAGAGGTTTCCTGTACTTAGTTCAATCCGGCGGCCGGGACGCGGAGGGCGGCCAGTACCGGGAGGTGGTCCGTGGCCGCGGTCAGGTCGGACCGGGTGATGCCGGGCTGGTCCAGGGGGACCCCGCAGCCGAGCACCTGCACGCCCTTGGTGGCGAGGACCGCGTCGATGCGCTGGTGGGGATCGGCGGCGGTGGAGGTGAACTCACCGCCCCAGGGAGCGGTCGCACGGCAGTCCTGGAGGGTGTCGGCGAGGCGGCGGAAGGTGCGGCCGTCGGGGCGTTCGTTGAGGTCGCCGCCGACGACGGCGTGCTCCACGCCCAGTCCGGCGAGGCGGTCGAGGAGCATGCCGCCCTGCTCGTGGCGCTCGGCCTGCTGGAGGCTGAGGTGACAGCTGACGACGCCGAGGCGGGCGCCGCCGAAGCGGACCACCGCCGTGGCCAGGCCGCGCCGGTGGAGGCCGGGGGTGAGCGGCAGGAGGACGTCCTCGGTCCGCTCGACGGTGGCCCGGAGCGAGCAGAGGATCGCGGGGCCGGCGGCGGTGGCTCCGCCGGTGAGGATCACCTGGCCGGAGGCGGCGGCCAGGCGGGCGAGCTTCTTGCGCCACCGGAAGAAGCGCGGGGCCTCCTGGACGAGGACCAGGTCGGGGGCGCAGGCGGTGATCACCCTGGCGAGGGCGGCCGTGTCGTCCCGCATCGAGCGGATGTTGTAGCTCAGGACCCTGATGACCGCGGAACCGTCGGGTTCCGTACGGGAGTTGGGGAGCAGCTCCATGTGGATCAATGTACGCCCCGCAGCCGGGGCGCCACGCGACTCGGGGCGCGGGGTTCGTGAGCGAACACGGTCCCCGCGCCCCTGGATGTCACATGACGGGGTCCGGCTCCCGGGCCAGGTCCGCCGCGCCGACCAGGCCCGCCTTGTTGCCCAGCTGGGCGGCGATCACGTCGGCCATCGGGCGCCAGTTGGCGCCGACCAGCCAGCGCTTGTACGACGTGCGGATCGGGTCGAGGACCAGGTCGCCCTCGTCCGAGAGGCCGCCGCCGACGATGAACGCGGACGGGTCGAAGAGGGAGGCCAGGTCGGCGAGGCCGGCGCCGGCCCAGCGGGCCAGCTCGCGGTAGGAGTCCACGGCGACCGGGCAGCCCTGGCGGGCGGCCATGGAGATGTGCTTGCCCTCGATGCCCTCGGGGGTGCCGTCGCCGAGCGACAGCAGCACCTCGGCGCGCTCGGGGGTGGCGTTGGCGCGCTGCTTGGCGTAGCGGACCAGGGCGCGGCCGGAGGCGTACTGCTCCCAGCAGCCCTGCGAGCCGCAGCCGCACAGCAGGCCGTCCGGGACCATCCGGATGTGGCCGAACTCGGCGGCCACGCCGAAGTGGCCGCGGCGCAGCTTGTTGCCGATGATGATGCCGCCGCCGAGGCCGGTGCCGAGCGTGATGCAGATGACGTTGCGGTGGCCCTTGCCGGCGCCGAACTTGTACTCGCCCCAGGCGGCGGCGTTGGCGTCGTTCTCGACCACGACCGGGAGGCCCGTGCGGGCCTCGACCTTCTCCTTGAGCGGCTCGTTGCGCCAGTCGATGTTCGGCGCGAAGTACACCGTGGACCGCTGGCGGTTGACGTAACCGGCCGCGCCGATGCCCACGCCGACGATCTCGTGCCCGGCGCGCGCACCCTCCACCGCCGAGGCGATGGCGTCCACGATGGCCTCGGGCGTGGTGGGGGTCGGCACCTTGAAGGTCGAGAGGATGTTGCCTTCCTCGTCGACCACGCCGGCCGCGATCTTCGTGCCGCCGATGTCGACGCCGATGGTGAGTCCCATGAATCCCTCAGTTTCGGTCGAGCCCCGCTACGGCCAACCGTACCCGAGGCCCTGCCGTGCCAGGGCTTCAGTCCAGGTCGATGCGCTCCCCCGGGCCGGTGCCCTCACCCGGGTCGCGCCGGTCCCCCCGGGCGTCGCCCGCGGGGTCGGCCGTACGGGCGGTCCAGCGGTGCTCCTGGGCCTGGACGGCGGAGCGGTAGGCGGCGAGCAGCTCGCTGCCGGCCGCGGCGAGGTGGTCGAACACGTCCGGGTTGCGGTCTATGACGGGCTCGACGGCGGCCTTCGCCTGCTGGACGACCTGCCGCACCATGTGCTGGGCGGCGGGTCCGGCGAGGCCGCCGAGGAGCGGTGACGGGAGGCCGGACAGCTTGTCGGCCACCGTGTCCACGAGCTTCTTCAGTTCCTCGGCGGCGGATCCGGGCGGCGGGCCGTGCCGGTCGCGGCGGCGGGCCTGCTCGGCGGCGAGGTCCTCGGCGCAGGCCGTGGCCCAGGCGTCGGCGTCGGTCGCCCTGGGCCGGTCCTCCTCGGAAGGGTCGGGTGCGGGGCGCTCTTCGCTCATGGCGGCTCCTGACTACGGTTCGCCTTTACGACGTTACCCGAACGGGCGTACCCGTTCACCGTCCCGCGGCGGGCCACAGGTCCGGGTCGGGGGCGAACCGGATGCGCAGCTCGCCGTCGCGCAGGGCGGCGCCGGCGACGGTGCAGCGGCGCAGGGCGGAGGGCAACGGAACGATCCGGCGGAACGGGCCCGCGGTGATCAGGAGTTCGTCGCCGCGCCGGACGAGGTCCAGATCGTCCCGTATCGCGCCGGGCAGCGGGAGGTGCCAGACCAGTACGCCGTCCTCGGCGAGCCGGTCGGTGACGGGCCACCCGACCGGGGTGGGCGCCGGGTTGACGGCGGGTACGGCGAGGGCGGTGAGGTCGTCCGGGCCGTGCGGGTCGCGGCCCAGGTGCGGGGCGGGGTGGACGTCGTACGCCTCCCGCCAGTCGGCGAGCGTCTTGCGCTGCTGGGCGAGGAGCGAGCCGAGCCAGCTGTCGGGGGCGGCGTCGGGCAGGGTCCGGTTGGCGATCAGGGCCTCGGTGGGCAGGCCGCGCAGGGCGAGGCCGAGGGTCGCGGCGCGGACGGCGTCGGCGCCGGCCGGGCCGGGTTCGGCGACCAGGCGTACGGCGGTGTCCCGGTCGGTGAGGACGGCCTCGACGGCGGCCAGTTCGACGTCCCAGCGGGCGGCCGTCTCGTACAGCCAGTCGGCGGGCATGGGGACGCCGGCCAGCCGGCCGAGGACCGGGCGCAGGGCGCGGGCGGCCTGCCGCTCGGGGGGCAGCAGGCGGCGCAGGTAGCGGCGCAGCTCCTCGGGCAGGGCGAGCAGGGCGAGGGCCTGCGGGAGCGGCGGGAGGTCGACGACGAGCAGGTCGTACCGCTCGGACAGGGCCGCGTCGCGCAGCGCGCGCAGGAAGGACAGTTCCTCGGCGCCGGGCAGCGGGGTGACCTCCTCGGCGTCCAGGCGGGCCGCGCCGAGGAGGTCGAGGACGCTCGCGGCGCGGGTCTGGAAGGCGGTGAGGTCCGCACGGAACCGGGCGACGGCGTCGGGCCGCCAGGCGGTGAGGTTCTCGGTGACGGCGGTGGGGGCCGGTCCTGTCGCGGTGCCCAGTGCCGTGCCCGGGGTGTCCGTGCCGTCGGCGCTCAGCAGGAGGGTGCGGTGGCCTTCGCGGGCGGCGGTGAGCGCGGTGGCGGCGGCGACGGTCGTGCGCCCGCTGCCGCCCGGGCCCGTGATCAGGATGGTGCGCATGAGGGTGAACGGTACCGCCGGGCGCGCTGACCGGACCGGAGCGACTACTTCTCCCCGGACTCGACCCGCTTCTTCAGGCCCGCCAGCGCGCGGTCGATGATGACCTTCTCCGCCTTGCGCTTGATCATGCCGAGCATGGGGATCTTGACGTCGACCGTCAGCCGGTAGGTGACCTCGGTGGCGCCCGCGCCGGCCGGCTTCAGCAGGTAGGAGCCGTCGAGGGAGCGGAGCATCTGGGACCTGACCAGGGTCCAGGAGACCTCGTGGCCGCCGGTCCAGGTGTAGGCGAGGGTCTGGTCGTCCTTGATGGCACCGGCGTCCATGACGAGGCGGACCTGCTCGGCGCGCCCCTGCTCGTCGGTGGCGAGGACCTCCGCCTCCTTCACCTCGCCGGTCCAGTCCGGGTAACGCGCGAAGTCGGCGATCACCGCCATGACGTCGGCCGGAGCCGCCTCGATCGTGATGCTCGAACTGGTGTGTTCCGCCATCGCGGTGGCTCCTCCAGATGCGGGCCGGTGGGAGAGGTGTGTGTGCGCCGGGCTGCGCACGTGTGTGCAGCGTGAAGGCTACCGCGCCGCCGCCCCGGCGCCTCCACCGCGCCCGCGTGCCTCACCATTCGAGCGCCCAGGGCGTGCCGGTGCCGGCGAAGTGCCCCACGTTCACGCACTCGGTGGCGCCGATCCGCATCCGGCGGGCCAGCGGCTGGTGGACGTGCCCGAACAGCGCGTACCGGGGCCGGGTGCGGCGGATGGCGTCGAGCAGGGCCCGGCTGCCCCGCTCGAAGCGGCGCGCGACGGTGTCGTACACCAGCTCGGGCACCTCGGGCGGGATGTGGGTGCACAGCACGTCGACCTCGCCGACGGCCTCGATCTTCGCCGCGTACTCCTCGTCGCTGATCTCGTACGGGGTGCGCATCGGGGTGCGCAGGCCGCCGCCGACGAAGCCGAAGACCCGGCCGCCGATCTCCACCCGCTGGCCGTCGAGGACGGTGGTGCCGGGCCGGGTGTACTCCGGCCACAGCTGGGGCATGTCGACGTTTCCGTAGGTGGCGTACGTCGGCGTGGGGAATGCGGCGAAGAGTTCGGCGTACTGCTTGCGCACGGCCTTCTCGATGGCCGTGGCCCGGTCGGTGCCGATCCCGCTCCACAGCCGGGCGCCGAACTCGCGGGCCTCGGCCAAGCGGCGGGCGGTGCGCAGCTCGACGATGCGGTCGGCGTTCTCCTTGCCGAACAGGTCCGGGAAGATGCCGCGCGAGTGGTCGGCGTAGTCGAGGAAGAGGACGAGGTCGCCCAGGCAGATCAGGGCGTCGGCACCGTCGCCGGCCCGGGCCAGGTCACGGGCGTTGCCGTGCACGTCGCTGACGACATGGACGCGGGTCCGCCGGTTGCCGGAGCGTGTGGATGCCATGGTGATCAAGCGTAGGCGTGTGCGGTGGAGGTGAACAGTGCCGGTCCGGCCTGCGGTTACTCGCCGGTCGGTTCGGCCGTGGACTACTGTGCGCAAAGGAACGCCCGCGTGTGTGACGCAGCGAACATCTCGCCGGGACCCCCTGTCGTAGACGCCATACCGGCGGGTAACGTCCGGGCAGTCCAGTCGTGCTCAGGATTTCAACATGTGAATCGTCATGTTGTTCCGGAGCACTTGCCCGAGCCTTGGACCGCACCGTCGCATCGCACAACGTCGTGGCGCCGGCGCCCTATGAGGAGCAGCAGTCTTGCGCGAGTTCAGCCTTCCGGCTTTGTACGAGGTCCCCGCGGACGGGAATCTGACCGACATCGTCCGCAGAAACGCCGCGCAGCATCCCGACGTCGCCGTGATCGCCCGCAAGGTGAGCGAAGCGAAGGGGGGGTCCCCCCGGACGAAGTCCGGGGGAGGTGCCTGGCAGGACGTGACCGCCCGGGAGTTCCTGGCCGAGGTGCACACCGCCGCCAAGGGCCTCATCGCCTCCGGCGTGCAGCCGGGTGACCGGGTGGGCCTGATGTCCCGCACGCGGTACGAGTGGACGCTGCTGGACTTCGCGATCTGGAGCGCCGGCGCGATCACCGTGCCGGTGTACGAGACCAGCTCGCCGGAGCAGGTGCAGTGGATCCTGTCCGACTCGGGCGCCACCGCCTGCATCACTGAGCTGGACAACCACACGGCGGCCGTGGAGTCCGTGCGCGAGGCGCTGCCCGCGCTCAAGCACGTCTGGCAGATCGAGGCCGGCGGCCTGGCGGAGCTGGGCAGGCTCGGGCAGGACGTGTCGGACCGGACGGTGGAGGAGCGCAGCTCGCTGGCCCGGGCCGACGACCCGGCGACCATCGTCTACACGAGCGGCACGACCGGACGCCCCAAGGGCTGTGTGCTCACCCACCGCAGCTTCTTCGCCGAGTGCGGGAACGTGGTGGAGCGGCTGCGTCCGCTGTTCCGCACCGGTGAGTGCTCCGTGCTGCTGTTCCTGCCGCTCGCCCATGTCTTCGGGCGGCTGGTGCAGGTCGCGCCGATGATGGCGCCGATCAAGCTGGGCTGTGTCCCGGACATCAAGAACCTCACCGACGAGCTGGCCGCGTTCCGGCCGACGCTGATCCTGGGTGTGCCGCGGGTCTTCGAGAAGGTCTACAACTCGGCGCGGGCCAAGGCGCAGGCGGACGGCAAGGGCGCGATCTTCGACAAGGCGGCGGACACGGCGATCGCCTACAGCAAGGCGCTGGACAGCCCGTCGGGCCCGTCGCTCGGTCTGAAGATCAAGCACAAGGTCTTCGACAAGCTGGTCTTCAGCAAGCTGCGGGCGGTCCTGGGCGGCCGGGGCGAGTACGCCATCTCCGGCGGGGCTCCCCTCGGCGAGCGGCTCGGGCACTTCTTCCGGGGCATCGGCTTCACCGTGCTGGAGGGCTACGGCCTGACCGAGTCCTGTGCGGCGACGGCGTTCAACCCGTGGGACCGGCAGAAGATCGGCACGGTCGGGCAGCCGCTGCCCGGCTCGGTGGTGCGGATCGCGGACGACGGCGAGGTGCTGCTGCACGGCGAGCACCTGTTCAAGGAGTACTGGAACAACCCGGGCGCGACCGCGGAGGCGCTGGCCGACGGCTGGTTCCACACCGGTGACATCGGCACCCTGGACGAGGACGGCTATCTGCGGATCACCGGCCGGAAGAAGGAGATCATCGTCACGGCGGGCGGCAAGAACGTGGCCCCCGCGGTGATCGAGGACCGGATCCGGGCGCACGCGCTGGTCGCGGAGTGCATGGTGGTGGGCGACGGACGGCCGTTCGTGGGCGCGCTGGTCACCGTCGACGAGGAGTTCCTGGGCCGTTGGGCCGCCGAGCACGGCAAGCCGGCGGGTGCCACCGCGGCGTCGCTGAAGGACGACCCGGATCTGAACGCGGCGATCCAGGCGGCGGTCGACGACGGCAACGCCGCGGTGTCGAAGGCGGAATCGGTGCGGAAGTTCCGCATTCTGTCCTCCCAGTTCACGGAGGAGTCGGGCCACCTCACCCCGTCGCTGAAGCTCAAGCGGAACGTGGTGGCGAAGGACTACGCGGACGAGATCGAGGCGATCTACGCCAAGTGACCCGGTCGGTGCCTCATGGCGCGGTGTCCTCGGCGAGGACCCGCGCCATGGTGCGTTCGGCGAGGGCCGTGATGGTGACGAACGGGTTCACGCCGATCGACCCGGGGACGAGCGAGCCGTCGGTGACGTACAACCGCGGGCATCCCTTCACCCGCCCGTAGGCGTCGGTGGCCCGGCCCAGCACGCAGCCGCCGAGCGGGTGGTAGGTGAAGTCGTCCGCGAAGACCTTGCTCCCGGAGCCGAACAGGTCGTACCGGTAGATCGTGGCGTTGGCCGCGTTGATCCGGTCGAACAGTTTCTTGGCCATGCGCACGGAGACGGCGCTCTGGTCGGCGGTCCAGCCGAGCCGCACCGCCCCGGACGAGGTGTCGTAGGAGAACGTCGCCCGCTCGGGGTTCTTGGTGATCGCCAGGTACAGGCTGATCCAGTGCTCGAAGCCCATGGGCAGCGGGGCGATCTCCGCGAAGACCGGGTTGTCGGGGTTGGCCCAGTCGTCGATGCCCATCACGGGCATGGTGGCCTGGTGGGCGCCGACGGTGTCCCACACGTGGTTGGCGCGGCCGAGCATGGTGTTGCCGTTGGGGCCCCAGCCCGCGCCGACCTCGGACCCGAGGTCCGGCAGGGTGCCGGTGTCCCGGGCGCGGACGAGGAGTTCGGTGGTGCCGAGGCTGCCGCCGCCGAGGAAGAGGTACGTGCAGCCGTACTGCCGCCGCTCCACGACCGCGCCGGTGGCGTCGATCCGGTCGGCGGTCAGCACGTACGATCCGTCGCCCGTGCGGCTGACCGAGGTGACCTTCTCCAGGGTGTGGATGGTGACGTTGCCGGTGCCGAGGGCGGCGGCCAGGTAGGTCTGGTCGAGGCTGCGCTTGCCGTGGTTGTTGCCGTAGATGACCTCGCCGGCGAGCGCGGACTTCACGGCCGTACCGGCGGCCTCGCGCTGCATGTGGCCGAAGTCGTAGACGTTGGGCACGAAGGTGGTTCTCAGGCCCGCGTTGGCGGCGGCCTTCCGGGAGGTGCGGGTGAACTGGTACCACTCGGTCGACTCGAACCAGGCCGGGTCGACGGAGTTGACGCCGAGCATGGCGCGGGCCCGCGGGAACCAGGTGCCGTACATCTCGTCGGCGTCCACGGCCGGGAACTGCTCGGCGAAGTAGGACCGCGGCGGGGTGACGGCCATGCCGCCGTTGACCAGGGAACCGCCGCCGACGCCCCGGCCGACGTAGACCGACATGGCGTCGTAGTGCACGCGGTCGAGGACTCCGGGGTAGGGGCTGATGGCCCGGTTGACCACGTCCAGCCAGAGGAAGCTGGCGAGCGGCGCCTCGGTGCGGGTGCGGAACCACATGGAGCGCTGGTCGGGGGCGCTGGTGGAGCAGAACACCTTGCCGTCGGCGCCGGCGGTGTTCCACAGCCGGCCCATCTCCAGGACGAGGGTGCGGATGCCGGCCTGGCCGAGGCGGAGGGCGGCGACCGCGCCGCCGTATCCGGAACCAACCACGATCGCCGGGGAGTTGTCGGTGGGGGCGGGTTCCGCCGCGCGGGCGGACTGGAGCCCGACGCGGGTGAATCCGAGGGCGGCTGCCGTCTGCAGTGCCGCCATGCCGAGGATGTGACGTCTGGTCAGCTGACGCTGCATCAGTTTTGCTGTCATGCGCGCAGCATGTGCGGATTTTCCCGTTCCGCCTAGGGCCGCGACGGGTTTCTAGAGCAGAGCTTTCAACTTCTCCGCCAGCAGGTCCCAGCGCCACTTCTCCTCGACCCACTGCCGGCCGCGCGCGCCCATCCGCCGGCGCAGCTCGGGGTCCCGCAGCAGGGTGACGATCCGCTCGGCCGTCTGCTCGACCGAGCCGCCCCGGACCACCCAGCCGGTCTCGCCCTCCAGGACCGCGTCCGGGGCGCCGCCGGAGTCGCCCGCGACGACGGGCAGGCCGGTGGCGGAGGCCTCCAGGTAGACGATGCCGAGGCCCTCCACGTCGAGGCCGCCGCGGCGGGTGCGGCAGGGCATGGCGAAGACGTCGCCGGCCCCGTAGTGGGCGGGCAGCTCCGCCCAGGGGACGGCGCCGGTGAAGCGGACCGAGCCGGCGACGCCCGTCTCGCGGGCCAGGCGGCGCAGGTCCTGCTCGTAGGGACCGCCGCCGACGATCAGCAGGACGGTGTCCGGCTCGGCGGCGAGGATGCGGGGCATGGCCCGGATCAGGGTGTCCTGGCCCTTGCGCGGCACCAGGCGGGAGACGCAGACCACGACCGGCCGGTCGGTGAGCCCGAGCCGCGCGCGGACCTCGTCGCCGCCGGAGCCCGGGTGGAAGGTCTTCTCGTCGACCCCGGGCGGCAGCTGCACCATGCGGCCGGCCGCGGCCGGCGTGAGCGCGGTCGCTATCCGGGAGCGGGTGTACTCGCCGAGGTAGGTGATCGTGTCCGTGGACTCGCCGATCCGGCCCAGCAGCTGCCGGGCGGCGGGCAGCTGGGCCCAGCCGGCCTCGTGGCCGTGGGTGGTGGCCACCAGCCGCTCGGCGCCGGCCCGGCGCAGCGCGGGTGCCATCAGGCCGAGCGGGGCCGCCGCGCCGAACCACACCGAGGTGCAGCCGTGCTCGCGGAGCAGCCCGACCGCCCGCCGGGTGGCCCCCGGGGTGGGCAGCAGCATGGTCGTACGGTCGCGTACGACGGTGAAGGGCTGCTCGGCGTCGAAGGCGGCGGTGGCCTCGGCGCCCTCCCGGCCGCGCTTCCAGGTGGAGGCGTAGACGACCAGCCGGCCGGGGTCCAGGCGGAGCGCCATGTTGTGCAGGAAGGCCTGGATGCCGCCCGGCCGGGGCGGGAAGTCGTTGGTGACGATCAGGGTCTTGTGCATCGCCGCCGACCCTACCGAATGGGCCGTCCGGCGGGCCGGGACCGGCCGAGTCTGTGGCATGTGCACAGCCGGGCAGGACATCATGGCGTCCGACACGGAAATCGAACGGCAGGGGATCACGTGGACGCGAAGGGTGCCGGGCGGTCCCTGGCCCGGCTGCTCGGGACCTGGGCCGTCACTCGCGCGGTACTGCTGCTGTTCGTGTTCCGGGTGTACACCTTCCCGGGCCCGGACGTGACCTCGGACGTGTCGGTGATCTACCGCGGCTGGTACGAGGTCCTGCAGCAAGGAACGTTTCCGCTGGACGACGTGACCTGGCAGTACCCGCCGGCCGCGGCCCTCGCCGTCCTCTCCCCCGCCGTGCTGCCCTTCCTGTCGTACGCGCACGGCTTCTACGTGCTGGCCTGCCTGGCCGACCTCGTCGTGCTGGCGCTGCTGCGGTACGCGGCCGGCCGCCCCGAACGGTCCCCGCGCGGGGCCTGGGTGTGGGTGGCGGGCGTACCGCTGCTCGGGCCGACGGTGTACGCCCGCTACGACGTGATGGTGACCGCGGTGGCCGTGGCGGCGCTGCTCGCCGGGGCCCGCCGGCCGCGGGTGATGGGCGCGCTCACGGCGTTCGGGGCGCTGCTGAAGGTGTGGCCGGCGCTGCTGCTGGTCGGTGCCGTGCGGCGGCGGGCGTGGGGGGCGGCGGCGGTGACCGCGGCGGGCGTCGCGATGCTGTTCGCGGTGTCCATGCCGGGCGCCTTCGCGTTCCTGACCTTCCAGCGGGACCGGGGCACCGAGGTGGAGTCGCTGGGCGCCCTGGTCTTCCACGTGGCCCGGCACTTCGGCTGGCAGGGCGAGGTGCTGCTGAACTACGGGTCGATCGAGTTCCTGGGCCCGCACGTGGACGAGGTCAGCACGGCGGCGCTGGCGCTGACCGGGGTCGCGTTCGGCTGGCTGCTGCTGTGGCGGCTGCGCGCGGCCCGGTTCGCGCCGCAGACCCTGCCCGACGCGGCCCTGACGGCGGTGCTGCTGTTCACGGTGACCAGCCGGGTGATCAGCCCGCAGTACCTGGTGTGGCTGGTCGGCCTGGCCGCGGTGTGCCTGGCGCACCGGGCGAGCCGCATGGGGCCGCCCGCGCTGCTGGTCGTCCTCGCGTCCTTCGTGACGGTCCTGGAGTTCCCGCTCGGCTTCTCGCACGTCGTGATGAGCGACTGGTACGGCGTGACGCTGCTGGCGGTGCGCAACGGCCTGCTGGTCGCGGCCACGGTCACGGCGGCCCGCCGCCTGTGGCGCGCGACCGTCCCGCGGTCCGCGGCCGCCCCCTTCCCGCCTCAGACCACCCGCCAGGAGGAGACCCCGGTCTCCTCCTGAGGCCCGCCCGCCGCGGCGGGGGGACCGCTCAGCCGAGCTGGTCCCTGACGTAGGCGCGCCAGCGGGCGGTGAACTCCTTCGGGGTCGTGCCGAGCACCTTCTCCAGGGCCTCCTCGACCGCGCCCGCCCGCCGCCCGTGGGCGCCGACGGCCCGGTAGAAGGTACCGAGCCGGGCCGCGCCCCACTGGTCGGCGATCATCCGGCAGGCCAGCCAGCCGCCCTCGTAGGCGCGGGCCAGCCCGGTGGGTTCGCTGGTGAAGGCGAAGTCCTCGTCGGCCGGGAGCGCGGGGGGCGACTCGCCGTCCCGGACGGCACGGGCGAGCTCCGGGGCGGCCTCGGCCGGGGTACGGCCGGTACCGAGGTAGCCGACCCAGTCGGCGTAGCCCTCGGAGAGCCACAGCGGAGTGGCGGCGGTGGTGCGCGCCCGGGTGGCGACATGGGTGGTCTCGTGGGTGAGGACGACCTGCTTGCCGGGGTCGCCGAGCCCGGCGTACGCCTCCGGGTTGACCACCACCCGGTCCGCGGGCGTCCGGCCCGAACCGCCGGCCTCGCCTGTGGTGACGGCGGCGATCCCCCGGTAGCTGGCGGCGGGCGAGCCCAGCAGGGACGCCATGCCCGCCAGGGACCGCGGGACGAGCACGACGACCCGGCCGCTCCAGTCGGTGCCCCACGCCCCGGAGACGGCCGGGACCGCCCGGTCCGCCAGCCGGGCGTACGACCTCAGGTCGGCGGCGGAGCCCCCGGTGCCGAGCACCAGGCTGTGCGCGCCCCGCACGGCGGTCACCGTGCCCTGGTCCCACAGCTGCTGCCCGGCCCGGGCGGCGGGGCGGTCGGCGGTGACGTACCAGCGGCCGCCGGCGGTGCGGCCCAGGGTGAGGGTGCGGCGGGCGTCGAGGGGGGCCCTGTCGTAGCCGGCGACGCGGTAGCGCAGCTCGGCGTCGGCGGTGGCGCCGGAGGCCGTGCGGTGCACGGCGGTGACCCGGTAGCTCCAGGAGGCCAGCGGGAGGTCGCGCAGCCGGGTGTAGCCGGTGCGGGTGCCCGTCGCGCCGTACGCCGTCTCGTCATGGCCGAGGAGGGCGGCCGCGCGCCGGTCCAGCACCTGCTGCACGTCGGCCCGCGCGGAGTCGGCCGCCGTGGGCCCGCCGCACCCGGCCAGCGGCAGCAGCAGGCCCAGCCCTACGGCTCCGATGCTCCACGCCCGCCCGCGACCAGCCATTTCCCGATCGTACGGCGCGCGGCGCGGTCAGGGCCGGGTGACCGAGGAGACCGGCATCATCCCGACCGGGTCGTAGCGCACCGGGGCGCCGGGGTAAGGCGCGTGGATGACCTGGCCGTTGCCCGCATACATCGCCACGTGGCTGGCGTCGGAGCGGTAGACGACCAGGTCGCCGGGGCGGGCCTGGGAGAGCGGGACCTGCCGGCCGGCGAACCGCTGCTCCTGCGAGGTGCGCGGCAGATGGATGCCGGCGTGCGCGTACGCCCACTGCATCAGGCCCGAACAGTCGAATCCGGCGGGGCCGTTGGCGCCCCACACGTAGGGGCGGCCGAGGGCGGAGCGGGCGGCGGTCAGGGCCGCGGCGGCGCGGCCGTCGGGTACGGGCACGCCGGACAGGTCGAGCAGGTCCGTGCGGCCGCCGCGGGAGGCCCGGTCGTAGGCGGCGCGTTCGGCGGTGGGCAGGGCGTTGATCAGCTGCCGGGCCCGGGCGAGCTTGCGCTCCACGGTCCGCTTGTGCGCGGCCACGGCCTTGCGGCTGCGTTCCAGCTCGGCGAGGGTCCCGGCCGCCTCCGCGCGCTCCTGGGCGAGGTCGCGCAGCAGGGACTGCAGCTCCTTGAGCCGGCCCGCCTGCCGGGTGCCGATGCGGTCCAGCGTGGACGCCTTGTCCAGGTAGTCGTCGGGATCGGCGGCGAACAGCAGGGCGACCGCCGGATCGATGCCGCCGGAGCGGTACTGGGCGCCGGCCAGCGAACCGAGTTGCTCCCGCAGTTCGTTGACGCGCTCCTGCTGGCGCGCGATGTGGTCCTGCGCGTCCCGGACCCGGCGGCGCAGCCGGCCGGCCTGCTCGTCGGCCTTGTCGAAGGCCTGGGTCGCCTTCTCGGCCTCCTCGTACAGGCGGTCCACCTCGGCCCGCGTGTCGGCGCTCGGCGCCGCGTGCACCGGTACGGCACCGAGCGCGGCCGTCGCGGCGGACAGCACGCACAGGGCGACGGCGCCCCGGTCGAATCCGGACGGGGCAAGGCGGCGATGGGACCCCACGGCAGTCCTTCTGCTGGCGGACACAGACCGTTTCCCCGGCGCCTGGGGACGGGGAGGCCCCAGCGCCGGGGAAACGCGGCAGACAGTAGCCGTGCGGAGCGGCCCGGGCCAAAGACCTCGGAGTCAACGCAGAGTGACGCCCCGCCGCTGACGCAGGTCATGGGCGGGGCGTGGAGTCAGTTCGCGTACCGGTGATTCGCCCGTTCGGGCGCCCTCGTGTCCGGTGTGTCGCCGGGTGTCAGACCCGGACGCCGAACATGAACGGGCCACCGATGGTCGTCATGGACTCGTACCGGACGACCGTGCCGGTGCGCGGGGCGTGCAGGATCTGGCCGTTGCCCGCGTAGAGGCCGACGTGGTGGATGTCGTTGAAGAAGAAGACCAGGTCGCCGACCTTGAGGTCGCTCTGGTTGTAGATCTTCGTACCGATCTGCGCCTGCGCCTCGGAGGTGCGCGGGATGGAGACGCCGGCCTGGGCGTAGGCCCAGGAGGTCAGGCCCGAGCAGTCGAAGGAGGAGGGGCCGGTGGCGCCGTAGACGTACGGCGAGCCGAGTCTGGTCTGGGCGGCGGAGAAGGCCGCCTGGGCGCGGCCGGAGGCCGGCGGGGCGTCGCCGAGGTCCACGCGCTCGGTGGAGGAGCGGTTGGCGCGCTGCTCCTTCTCGGCGAGCTGCGCTTTCTCCTTGGCGGTCAGGGAGTTCAGCAGCCGCTGCGCCTCGGCGAGCTTGTTCTGGACTTCCTTCTTCTTGTTGCCCAGTTCCGTGCGGGTGGCCGAGAGGTCCTTGAGCTTCTCGGTGGCCTCGGCCCGCTCCTGGGCGAGTTCGCGCTGCTTGTCCTGGATCTTCTTCAGCGCGTCGACCTGCTGGCTGCTCAACTGGTCGAGCGTGGAGGCCTTGTCGAGGAAGTCGTCCGGGTCCGAGGACAGGAAGAGCTGGACCGAGGAGTCGATGCCGCCGGACCGGTACTGCGCGGTGGCCAGCGAACCCAGGCCGTCGCGCAGCTTGTTGAGCTCCTCCTGGCCGCGGGCGACATTGTCCTGGATGGTGGAGATTTCCTTCTGCAGCTTCTGCTGCTTCTCCTTGGCGCCGTTGTACTTCTCGGTCGCCTGCTCGGCCTGCTCGTAGAGCTTGTCGACCTTGGCCTTGACCTCGTCCTTGCCGAGCTTCTCGCTCGGGGCGGCGTTGGCGGCGTTGGCGCTGAGCGCGACGGCAGCTGCGGCAGCGGTGGTGAGCACGGTCACGCGGGTGCGGCTCGGCTGCTTGGGTCGACGGTGGGACGCCACGGAGGACGAACTCCTTCTTGTGAGTGTTCACCCGTTCGGAGGTTCGAGCCCAGACCCTAGTGACCCACTTGTGATGAGTTCAAATCCCACAGCAAAAAAACCCGTCACGCAATGCATTCTTTGCACACAACTCACGTGCAGTGAGACCAGATTGACCCTACGTTACGTGACGATACGGCCAATTCGGGCATTACCTCTGCCCGTTGGACCTTCAGGACAGTCGCTTCAGAAGTACCGCAGAGGCCACCGGTCGGGCACCCGCCTTCGCGACCCCGTCGGCGACCTCCCGGTCGGTGGAGGCGACGATGACCGGGCGGCCCGGCGGCTCCGCGCGCACCAGCTGGCGGATCAGCTCGTCGGCCGTCACGCCCGGCTTGGAGAACAGCACCCGCACCCCGCGCGGCGGCGCGAGCAGCACCGGCGCGGCCAGTTCGGCGCCGTCGAAGACACAGGTGACCTCGGCGCCGGTCTGCGCGGCGAGCGCCGACAGCTGGCCCAGCAGCCGCAGCCGCTGCTTCTCCAGCGGCATCTGCGGATAGCCGGTCTTGGTCACGTTGTAACCGTCGACGACCAGATGCGCCTGCGGCAGGGCCAGCAACTGGTCGAGAATCGCCGGATCGTTCTCCGACAGGGCGCGCGCCGCGATGTCCTTCGGGGTCATCCGGCCCGGCTCCACCGCGTCGACGGTCTCCGCCGGGCGCACGGACACCGGCGGCAGCGCCAGTTCGCGCCGCAGCCCCTGGGTGGCGTCCAGCAGGGTGTCCAGCAGCAGCCGTACCCGCATGTCCTCCACGCTGCGGCCCTCCCGGGCGGCCCGGCGGGTGGCCTCCAGCGCGGCCTCGGCCTCGCCCAGGCGGGCCTTGAGCCGCCGCGACTCGCTCTCCGCGGCCGACACCTGCGCCTGCGCCTCGGCCCGCACGGCGTCGATCTCGCCGTGCGCCTTGCGCAGGGCGGCCTCGCCCCGCTTGACGTCGCTCTGCGCGGCACGCAGCTTACGGTGAAGCGATTCCGCTTCCTTCCTGGCCGACTCCAGCTCCGCACGCAGCCGTTCGGTCTCGGCGCGGGTCTGCTCCCGGGCCTGTGCCAGCTCCGTGCGCAGCCGGTCCAGCTCGGCCCGGCTCTCCTCGTCGGCGCGCTCGGCGTCCGCCCGCTGGGCCTCCTCGCCGGCCGCGGTGACCAGCTTCACCCAGCCCGCCGGGCGCAGCACGTAGGCCGCGGCCGCCACGTCGAGCGGGTCCGCGGCCGGGGGCGGGGACCCGGAGTCGAGGGCGCCGGCGAGTTCCGGCTGGGCCTCCCGGAACTTCTCCCCGATCCGCTGCCGGAACAGCGGATCGGTCTCCAGTGCCGCGGCCATCGCGTTCCCCGCGAACTTGGCCCGGCGATTGGGGGCGAACCGGGCGTACTGCCTCAGCTGGGCGGGCAGTTCCGTCATCGTCAGCCCGCCGAAGCCGTCCGACACGATCTGCACGACCCGGCGGCGCACACCGTCGGGCAGCGGACGGTCAAGCACCTCAGCGGTGCCGTCACCCGGCCCCCCGCCTGCGGTCTCCACCATCCGTCACACCCCAATACCGGAAAATGCCTCTCCGGGGCCGCTCCGCTCAGGAGCCGGCGCCCGGCCTGTCCACCAGTTCCACCTGGTCCACCGCGTTGCACCAGCGGCAGCGCACCGACTCGATGGTCTCACTGACCACCTCGCGCTCCTCCACCGTCGGCTCGCCGGCCAGGTCGAGGTGGACGTACTCGACGACCTTCGACGAGCGGGTGACGTCGAACCGGGTGAGGTTGCCGCACAGGGTGCAGCGCCATCGCGTGGTGGCCGTCGGCAGGGGAACCGTCATGGTGACTGTTCTCTTCCTTCTCGTGTCGGTCCGCGCCGGCCCCCCGGCGCGTGTGGCTCGTAACCCTACGGCCTGGCGGGGACTCGCCGCCCGTCCGTTCACGGCGGCGAGGCGGTCTGTCAGCTTGCGTCCCGTTACGTCATGCTCTGTAGTCATGATCAGCACCTGGAGCAGGGCGGCCGGCCGGACATGCAGAGCGGTCCGGGGTGCGCCGGCCCCGACGACGTACGGCCTGATCGCCCTGTGCACCCTGATCTTCGCGCTCGGCCCGGCCTCCGGGCTGGTCCCCGGGTACGGCACCGGGGAGGCGCTGCTCGCCGCACAGCGGACGTACTTCCGGCACTGGGGGGTGGTCCCGGCCGAGCTGTTCGACGGACCCGTCGGGGCGGCGCTCACCCCGGCCACCGCGCTGTTCGTGCACGGCAGCTGGGTGCATCTGCTCGGCAACATGCTCTTCCTCTTCGTCTTCGGGGCGATGACCGAGGAACGGATGGGCCGGGTGGAGTTCACCCTCTTCTACGCCGGCTGCGGCTACCTCGCCCTGCTGGGGTACGCGGCCGTCAACGCCGCCTCCGAGCAGTCGCTGGTCGGCGCCTCCGGGTCGATCTCCGCGGTGCTCGGCGCGTTCCTCTACCTGTTCCCCCGCGCGCGTGTGACCAGTCTTCTTCCGTTCCTGTTCTTCCTGCCGCTGCGCTTCCCCGCGTGGGTGGTGCTGCCGTTCTGGGCGGCCCTGCAGTGGCTGGCGGCGGCGCAGGCGTCCGACGGGCCGGGGGTGGCGTATCTGGCGCACCTGCTGGGGTTCGGTCTGGGCTTCGGTTACGCGTGGGTGCGGTACGGCCGTCCGACTAGAGTGAAAGCCGTCCCAGCTCCGGTCACCGAGGGAGAGAAACAGCCGTGATCACCGCGATCGTCCTGATCAAGACCAGTGTGGACCGGATCCCCGAGATCGCGGAGCAGATCGCCGCGCTCGACAGCGTCAGCGAGGTCTTCTCGGTCACCGGCACCTACGACCTGATCGCCATGGTCCGGGTCGCGCAGCACGAGGACCTCGCCGAGGTCATCCCTGGCCGGATCAGCAAGATCCCCGGCGTGGAGGCCACGGACACGCACGTCGCGTTCCGTACCTACTCCCAGCACGACCTGGAGGCCGCCTTCGCGATCGGCCTCGACAACTAGGCGGCTAGACGACCAGGTCGACCGCGGCGATACCGGTGCCCGAGGGGACGTAGAGGCGGCTGCCGCGGACGAGCGGGGTGTGCTGGTCGTCGGCCGCGGCCCGGCCGAGGGCCGTGTCCCAGCGCCGCCCGCCGTTCAGGTCCAGCGCCCACACCCGGTCGCCCGCGCGGGCGTACACGGTGTCGCCGGCCACCACCGCCCGGGGCTCGGCCGTGCTCCCCTGGATGTCGTGCGCCCAGGCCCGGGTGCCGTCGGCCGCCCGTACGGCGTACACCGTGCCCTGTTCCGTGCCGACGGCCAGCACCCGGTTGCCCGCCGTCAGGGGCCCGGCGTCGGCGTCCCTGCGCCACAGGCGCCGGCCGTCCGAGACGCGGAAGCCCTGGCGTTCGGGGCCGGAGTGCGTGATCAGGGTGGTGCCGGCGAGGGCGAGGACCGTGACGTCGGTGCCGCCGGCCACCCGCCACTTCCGCGTCCCGTCCCGCGCGTCCAGCGCCAGCAGCTCGTCGCCGTAGCTGCCCGTGTAGATCACCCCGCCCGCGACCAGGGGGGTGCCGGTGGGACCGGCCGGGGTCCTGAAGGTCCAGTTCTCGCTGCCGTCGGAGGCGTAGCTGCGCAGTGCGCCCGCGTCCGTGCCGCCGGTGGAGACGAGCACGTTCGTACCGAGCAGGACCGGGACGGCGTAGCCCTCGTCGCCGAGGGTGCGGGTCCACAGCGGGCTGCCGGACGGGCTCACCGCGGTCAGCCGGCGCACGTCGTCGCCGTGCAGGCCCACCACGCAGTACACGGCGTCCCGGGTGGCCACGGGGGTGGAGACGTCGTCGCCGAGCCGGACCTTCCAGCGCCGCGAGCCGTCCCGGGAGATCGCGTGCAGCACACCGCCGGAGGTGCCGGCGTAGACGACGGAACCGTCCGGGGAGAGCGCGCAGCAGGCGCCGTCCAGGCCGCCGATCCCGCCGAGGTCGTAACTCCAGCGCAGCACCGCGGACCGGGCGGAGGCCCCGGTCTCCGCCTCGCCGGGGGCGGAGCCCTCGGGCGACCGGTAGCTGCCGCCCAGGCTCTCGGTCCTGAACCCCCACTGCAGCAGCCAGCCACCGGCCCCGGCACCGGCCGCGGCGACGGCGCCCCCGGCGAGGACCTTCAGCAGACGCCGCCGCCCGGGGGCGACGGGGCCCAGGCGGCGCACGGGGGTGGTGGGGGTGACGGGGGCCGCGGGGGCTACGGTCGCAGTGCCGGAGGCGGGGGCGGGGGCGGGGGCCGGGACCGGGACCGGGACCGGGGCGGGCAGGTCGGGGGCCAGGTACTCCACGCCGCTGGGGCGGTCGTCGCAGGCCGGGCCCGGCTTCGCCGCGGGGCCGTACCAGTCCGGGCGGACGGCGGCGCGCAGGGTGTCCGGGGTGAAGCCCGCCTCGGCCAGCACCTCCCCCGGTTCCGGCCGCTCCAGCGCGTCCTCGGCCAGACAGGCCGCCACCAGCGGGCGGATGTCGTCCGGGACGCCGGACAGGTCGACGTCGCGGGTCAGGATGCGCAGCAGGACCACCGAGTCCTGGCCCTCGCCGAACGGCTCCCGGCCCGCCGCCGCGTAGGCGAGGACCGCGCCGAGGGAGAAGACGTCGCTCGGCGGGCCGACCTGGCCGCCGTTGCGGATCTGCTCCGGCGAGACGTAGCCGACCGAGCCGACGACCGCGCCGGTGTGGGTCAGCGCGGTGGCCTCCAGGGCCCGTACGATCCCGAAGTCGATGACCCGGGGCCCGTCCGGGCCGAGCAGGATGTTGGACGGCTTCAGGTCGCGGTGGACCAGGCCCTTGGCATGGATCGCGGCCAGCGCCTCGCCGAGCGCTGCGGCGAGGATCCGGACCGCGGGCCCGGGCAGCGCGCCGTGGTCCAGGACGGCGTCCCGCAGGTTCGGTCCGGGCACGAACTCCGTGGCCATCCAGGGACGTTCGGCCTCGGTGTCGGCGTCCACGACCCGTGCGGTGTACGTGCCCGCGCCGCCGACGGTCTGGGCGGCGCGGACCTCGTGGCGGAAGCGGGCGCGGAAGGTGCGGTCCTCGGCGTGCTCGGCCCGTACGACCTTCACGGCGAGCCGGAGACCCGTGCGGGACTCGGCGAGGTACACCTCGCCCATGCCGCCGGCGCCCAGTCTGTGCAGGACGGTGTACGGGCCGATGTGGCGCGGGTCTGCTGCGCGCAGCGGCTGCACTCCGGGCTCCCCCTGTCCAACGAGTCGTCAGGGGGAGGTTATACGGCGCTCCTCACACCGCCGGTACGCAGCGGCCGTCTTCCGTGCGGTACTGCCACTTCGCGCCGTCCGTCACGAGTTCCCTGACGGCGTCGACGAAGCGCTCGACGTGCTCGTCGGGGGTGCCGGCGCCGAAGCTGACGCGGATGGCGTTGAGGGACTTCTCGCCGGGGGCGGCCTCGGGGGCGCCGCACTCGCCCTGGGTCTGCGGGTCGCTGCCGAGCAGGGTGCGGACCAGGGGGTGGGCGCAGAAGAGGCCGTCGCGGACGCCGATGCCGTACTCGGCGGAGAGGGCGGCGGCGAAGTGGGAGCTGTTCCAGCCCTCGACGACGAAGGAGATGACACCGACCCGCGGGGCGTCGTCGCCGAAGAGGGAGAGGACGCGCACCCCGGGGACCTCGGCGAGGCCCGCGCGGACGGTGCGGACGAGGTGCTGTTCGCGCGCGACGAGGGTGTCCCAGCCGGCCTCGGTGAGGGCCTTGCAGGCGGAGGCGACGGCGTAGGCGCCGATGACGTTCGGGGAGCCGGCCTCGTGGCGGGCCGCGGTCCGGTGCCACTCGACGGCCACGCCGCCGTCCTCGCGCCGGGTCACCTTGCGGCTGGCGCCGCCGCCCGCGAGGTACGGCTCGGCCTCCTGGAGCCAGTCGGCGCGGCCGGCCAGGACGCCGGTGCCGAAGGGGGCGTACAGCTTGTGGCCGGAGAAGGCGACCCAGTCGACGTCGAGGTCCGTGACGGACACCGGGTGGTGGGGGGCCAGCTGGGCGGCGTCCAGGACGATCCGGGCACCGTGGGCGTGCGCGGCGGCGGCCAGTTCGCGCACCGGCCACAGCTCGCCGGTGACGTTGGAGGCGCCGGTGACGCAGACCAGGGCCGGGCCGTGCGGGTCGCGGCCGGCGAGGGCCCGCTCCAGGGTCTCGACCGCCTGCCGCGGGGTGCGCGGGGCGTCGAGGTAGGTGACCCGCGCGTTCTGCCAGGGCAGCAGGGAGGCGTGGTGCTCGGTCTCGAAGACGAAGACCTGGCAGCCGGCGGGGATCGCGCGGGCCAGGAGGTTGAGGGAGTCGGTGGTCGAGCGGGTGAAGACCACCTGGTCGGCCGGGCGGCAGTCGAGGAACTCGGCGACCGTCCTGCGGGCGTTCTCGAACAGGTCCGTGGAGAGCTGGGAGAGGTAGCCGGCACCGCGGTGGACGCTGCCGTAGTACGGGGCGTACGCGGCGACGTCGTCCCAGACGCGCTGGAGGGCGGGGGCACTGGCCGCGTAGTCCAGCGCGGCGTAGGCGACCTCGCCGCCGGTGACCAGCGGGACGGTGACATCACGCCCCAGAACGGGCAGAGGGGTGCAAACGGACTGGTCGGCGGCAGCGGTGAAGACAGACATGGCGGAACTCCCGTGAGAGGAAGGCGAAGAAGAGAAGAAGGGTGTGCGGAGGCGGGGCTCTGCGGCCCTAACGCATTCGCTTGCTCACGGAAGACTCCTCGACGACCAGGATCCCTGGATGCGTGAGGGATCCGCGCTTGCCGGGGACCTTGCTGTCCACGGCCTGGTCTTCACCCGGGGCACCCCGCCACGGACGGAGGGTTGCCGGACAGTCGGCCGGGGCCTCATGACTGTCACTCATGACCTGGTACAGGAACCTACGCGAGGTGATCGCCGCCCCGCAACCCGTGTCCGGATCGCGGGACGACGTCCTATGGCCCTAGGCGTTGCTGGCGGCCACCCAGCGGTCCAGGGTGCGCTTGGCCGCGCCCGAGTCGATGGACTCGGCGGCCTTGGCCATGCCGGCCCGGAGCTGCTCCGCCAGCGGTGCGTCGGTCGGCGTGAGCGCGACGAGCGCCGCGGCGGAGTTCAGCAGCACCGCGTCCCGTACGGCCCCCGTCTCGCCGTCGAGCAGACGGCGGGCGACCTCCGCGTTGTACGACGCGTCCGCGCCGCGCAGGGCCTCCACGGGGACGAGGTCGATGCCGACGTCCCTCGGGTCGAAGGTCTCCTCGGTGACCTTGCCGTCCCGGACGACCCACACCCGCGAGGTGGCGGTCGTGGTCAGCTCGTCCAGGCCGTCGTCGCCGCGGAAGACCAGCGAGGAGTTGCCGCGCTCGGCGAGGACGCCGGCCACCACCGGGGCCATCCGCCGATCGGCCACGCCGACGGCCTGGGCCCTGACCCTCGCCGGATTGGTCAGCGGACCCAGCACGTTGAAGGTCGTACGGATGCCCAACTGGCCGCGGGCGGCGGCCACATGACGCAGGGCCGGGTGGAACTTGACCGCGAAGCAGAAGGTGATCCCGGCCTCCTCGGCGACCTGCGGGACCCGCTCCAGCGGCAGGTTCAGATTGACGCCCAGCTTCTCCAGCACGTCCGACGCGCCCGACGCGGAGGACGCGGCCCGGTTGCCGTGCTTGACGACCTTCGCACCGGTGCCGGCGACGACGATCGAGGACATCGTGGAGATGTTCACCGTCTTGGCGCCGTCGCCGCCGGTGCCGACGATGTCGACGGTCCGGCCCGGTACCTCGATGACGTTCGCGTGCTCGTACATCGCGCGGACGAGCCCGGTGATCTCCTCCACCGTCTCGCCCTTGGCCCGCAGGGCCACGGCGAATCCCGCGATCTGCGCGTCGGTGGCCTCCCCGCGCATGATCCGGTCCATCGCCCATGCCGTGGCGTCCGCGCTCAGGTCACGGCCCTCCAGCAGGGCGTTCAGCACCTCGGGCCAGGAACGGCCCGCCGCGGTGTCGCCTCCAGCGGGGGTCACAGCGCTCATCAGCCGCTCCTGGTGTCGTGCACAGCATCGGTGGTCGGCACCAGCCTATCCACCCCCGCACACGGCGAAGGGCCCCGTCCGCGAACCGGACGGGGCCCTCTGCGTGGCGTGGCGACGCGGGATCAGTGGTGGCCGTGGCCGCTCGTGATCTCCTTGTACTCCTCGACGGTCGGCTTCGGGATCTGGTTGTCCTCGCCGTAGTAGGCGTTGGACAGCTTCACCCGGAGCTTCTCCGTGGCCGGCACCTTGCGCTCGACACCGTTCTCGTCGACCGTCGGACCGATCTCGGCCGGCTTGTACTGCTCGTGCGCGGTGAGCGTGTGCAGCTGCTCCTGGCTGAGCGGCTCGTGCACCTCGATGAACTCACCGTGCGGCAGCCGCTTGATGATGCCGGTCTCACGGCCGTGCAGCACCTTGTCGCGGTCGCGGCGCTGCAGGCCCAGGCAGATCCGCTTGGTGACGATGAACGCGATGACCGGTCCGGCGACGAAGAAGATCCGGACGAACCAGGTGACGGCGTTGATCGACAGGTGGAAGTGGGTGGCCCACAGGTCGTTGCCACCGCCGACCAGGGTGATCATGTAGATCGTCACCCAGGCGACACCGAACGCGGTACGGGTCGGGGCGTTGCGCGGGCGGTCCAGGATGTGGTGCTCGCGCTTGTCGCCGGTGATCCAGGACTCGATGAACGGGTAGACCGCGATCGCCGCCAGGACCAGCGGGAAGAGCACCAGCGGGATGAACACGCCGAGGACGAGCGTGTGACCCCAGAAGTTGACCTCCCAGCCCGGCATGAAGCGGATCAGACCCTCGGCGAAGCCCATGTACCAGTCGGGCTGGGCGCCGGTGGACACCTGGTCCGGACGGTAGGGGCCCATCGCCCAGATCGGGTTGATCTGCGCGACCGCGGCGATGGCCGCGATGACACCGAAGACCAGGAAGAAGAAGCCTCCGGCCTTGGCCATGTACACCGGCAGCAGCGGCATGCCGACGACGTTGTTGTTCGTCTTGCCGGGACCCGCGAACTGCGTGTGCTTGTGGTAGAAGACCAGGATCAGGTGCGCCACCATCAGGCCGAGCATGATGCCCGGCAGCAGCAGGATGTGGATCGAGTAGAACCGGGCGACGAAGTCGTGGCCGGGGAACTCTCCGCCGAACAGGAAGAACGACAGGTACGTGCCGATGATCGGCACGGACAGGATCGCGCCCTCCATGAAGCGGACACCGGTGCCGGAGAGCAGGTCGTCCGGGAGCGAGTAACCGGTGAAGCCGGTGAACATGCCGAGGACGAACAGCAGGAAGCCGAACAGCCAGTTGATCTCACGCGGCTTGCGGAACGCGCCGGTGAAGAACACGCGCATCATGTGCACGAACATGCCGGCGAGGAAGATCAGCGCGGCCCAGTGGTGGATCTGCCGGACCAGCAGACCACCGCGCACGTCGAAGGAGATGTGCAGGGTCGAGCTGAACGCCTCGGACATCAGCTGTCCCTGGAGCGGGACGTAGCTGCCGTGGTACTCCACCTCGTTCATCGACGGGTGGAAGAACAGCGTCAGGTACACACCCGTCAGGATGATGATGATGAAGCTGTACAGGCACACTTCGCCCAACATGAACGACCAGTGGTCGGGGAAGATCTTGCGCATGTTGGACTTGGCCAGGGAGTAGATCCCGAGCCGGCCGTCGGCCCAGTCGGCGACACGCTCGCCGGCCGGAGCCTTCCCGCGAGAGCGGGGCGTCTCGTTCGCTGCAGTACTCATCCGCGCTCCCAGAATGCAGGACCGACGGGCTCCTCGAAGTCGCCGAGCGCCTGGAGGTAACCCTCACTGTCCACACCGATGCGCAGCTGCGGCAGGGCGTGGCCGGCGGGACCGAAGATCACTCGGGCACCGTCGGAGAGGTCGAAGGTGGACTGGTGGCACGGGCACAGCACGTGGTGCGTCTGCTGCTCGTACAGCGAGATCGGGCAGCCGACGTGGGTGCAGATCTTGGAGAAGGCGACGATGCCCTCGTGCGACCAGTCGAGCTCGCGCTTGTCCTTGATGTTGCCCGGCTGCAGTCGGACGATCATCAGGGCCGCCTTGGCGATCTCCGTCTGGAACTCCTCCTCGGTCTCCTCCAGGCCGTCCGGCTTGGCGAAGGTGAGGGAGCCGACGGCGACGTCCTCGGGACGCAGCGGCTGGTTCGTGTTCATGTTGACCAGGCGCATGCCCTTGGCCCACATGGTGTGGCGCAGCGTGCTGTGCGGCAGCGGACCGAGGTCGCGCAGCAGCATGACGCCGGAGAGCGGCACCATGGCCAGCGCGCCGAACATGGTGTTGCGGATCAGCTTGCGACGGCCGAGCGCCGACTCCTTGGCGCCCTGGCGGAAGTCCTCGTGGACCTTCGCCCGGACCTCCGGGGGGGCCTCGATCGGGTGCCGGTCGTCGGCGACCTCCACGTCGGACATCAGGGTGCGGGCCCAGTGGACCGCGCCCGCGCCGATGCAGAACAGCGCCACGCCCAGGGTCAGACCCAGCGCGAAGTTCAGCGCGCTGAGGTGCCCGATCGGGAAGACGAAGATCGACTTGTCGTCCGGGATCGCCACGTACGAGGCGATGAAGCCGATGGTGGCCAGCATGGACACCGTGAACAGCAGGGCGACCATGCGCTCGGACCGCCTGGCGGCCCGCTCGTCGATGTCCTGGATCCGGTGCTCGTGCGGCGGCAGACCCGGGTCGGAGAACGGGTTCTCCTCGTCCGCGACGCTTACCGCGCCGTGGGCGTGGTCCTGCTCAGCGGGCAGGTTCTCTTCTGGAATGTCTTGGCTACTCATGACTTCTTGGCCTTTGCGGTCCGAGCGGCGACCCAGACGGCGACCGCGATCAGCGCGCCGAGGCCGAAGATCCAGGCGAACAGACCCTCACTGACCGGCCCGAGGCCGCCCAGCTCCAGGCCGCCGGGGTTCTCCGTCTCGCTGCCGTTGACCGCGTTCAGGTACGCGATGATGTCCTTCTTGTTCTTCTCCGACATCGTGGTGTCGGGGAAGGACGGCATGTTCTGCGGGCCCGTCTGCATGGCCTCGTAGATGTGCTTGGGAGCGACACCCTCCAGGCTCGGGGCGTACTTGCCCTTGGTCAGGGCACCGCCCTTGCCGGTGAAGTTGTGGCACTGCGCGCAGTTGGTGCGGAACAGCTCGCCACCCTTGGCGATGTCCGCGCCCGCGGGACCGTACTGCTGCTTGGTGGGCACGCTCGGGCCGGCGCCCAGCGAGGCGACGTACGCGGCAAGCTGGTCGATCTGGGCCTGCGTGTAGATGGGCTTCTTGCGCGGGACCTGGGCGCCCTGCGAGGTCGCGGCGGGCATACGGCCGGTGCCGACCTGGAAGTCGACAGCGGCGGCACCCACGCCGACGAGGCTCGGGCCGTCGGAGGAGCCCTGGCCACCGGTGCCGTGGCAGCTGGCGCAGCCGACCTCGTAGAGCTTCTTGCCCTCCTTGATGGTCAGGGACTGGGAGGTCTCATCGGCGCGCGCCTTGTCCGCGGGCGCGAACGCGGCGTACAGCCCCCCAGTGGCCGCCAGCGCGAGGAGTAGGACGACGACCGCCGCCAGCGGATGGCGTCGTCGTGCGGAGAGCTTTTTCACGGATTACCCCGGTGTCAGGATCTTCTGCGTCGGTGCTTCTGGATGTGCGGGAGCGGTCCCGGCTACTTGATCAGGTAGATCGTGGCGAAGAGGCCGATCCAGACGACATCGACGAAGTGCCAGTAGTAGGACACGACGATGGCGGCGGTCGCCTGCTCGTGAGTGAACCTCTTGGCCATGTAGGTGCGGCCGAGGACCAGCAGGAAGGCGATGAGACCGCCCGTCACGTGCAGGCCGTGGAAGCCGGTGGTCAGGTAGAACACCGAGCCGTACGGGTCGGAGGACAGCGAGATGCCGTCCTTCTTCACCAGCTCCGTGTACTCGTAGATCTGACCGCCGATGAAGATCGCACCCATGATGAAGGTGAGGATGAACCAGCCACGGAGCTTCTTCACATCGCCGCGCTCGGCCGCGAACACGCCGAGCTGGCACGTGAGGGAGGAGAGCACCAGGATCGTGGTGTTCGTGGCGGAGAAGGGCACGTTGAGTGCCTCCGCCTGTTCCTTCCAGTGGACCGGTCCGGTCACCGACCGGAGGGTGAAGTACATCGCGAAGAGGGCCGCGAAGAACATCAGCTCGGAACTCAGCCAGATGATGGTTCCGACGCTGGTGAGGTTCGGCCGGTTGACCGACGGGTGCGCGTGCCCGGTTTCTACTGTCGTTGCTGTCGCCACGACCGACATTATGTCGGTCGCTTATCTCGCGCTCACTCCGGGGGGTGCCGTTCGGAGTGTTGCCACCCGCGAGACCGGTGTTGACGTGGTGTTCATGGGGACGACGACGGGAGTAACATCCGCCGGAACGGGCCTGCCCGTCCTGTCCGTACGACGCTGACGTCTCGGAGGAACAATGCAGCCGACCGCCACGGTGCTGGTCTACAGCGACGACTCCACCACCCGCGAGCAAGTACGGCTGGCCGCCGGGCGTCGGCCGGCTCCCGACGTGCCCCTGGTCGAGTTCGTGGAGTGCGCGACCCCCGACGCGGTCCTCGCGGAGCTGGGCAAGGGCGGCATCGACGTCTGCGTGTTCGACGGCGAGGCCGTGCCGATGGGCGGCATGGGGATGTGCCGGCAGATCAAGGACGAGGTGTTCGGCTGTCCGCCGGTGCTGCTGCTGATGGGGCGGCCGCAGGACGCGTGGCTGGCCACCTGGAGCCGGGCCGACGCGGCGGTGACCCTGCCGGTGGATCCGGTGGAGTTCGCCTCCGCGCTGGCCGCTCTGCTCCGTCAGAAGCGGTTGGTGGGCGCCTAGGCCGTGTCCGCAAATTGCCACCAGCCCCCCCCCCCCGGCGGGGGGGGGGACGATTGGGAAAAGAGCAAGGGGGCC
>NZ_JBEYXJ010000050.1:0-58722 GCF_040645015.1 Streptomyces sp. NPDC046881
TCCCTCGTACTGGACGTACTTGGGTCTGCGCCCGGTGCGGCGAGAGTGCGTGCCAGGCGTCGCGGGGCAGGAGGGACTTTGCGGACACGGCCTAGCCCTCGACCCTCGGGTTCACCCAGGAACACCAGTCCTGGTCCGCCTTCGCGCCCGCCTCGGCCCGCAGGCGGATCTTGGTAGCACCGACCGCTCCGCTCAGATCGACGTCCAGTGGGCGCATGACCCGGTCGTCACCGCGGTCGTGCGTGCGGCCGAGTTCCAGCACCGAGCCGTTGGGGAACACCGCCAGCACGACGAAGTCGGCCTCGCCCGCCGACGGCGGGTTGGCAACCGCCATGAAGCCGAGCGTGGTACGGAACCGGTCGCCCGGGACGACCGGCACGGGCAGGGTGAAGTCGCCCTCGATCCAGCCGTTGTTCACCCACTGCGGATGAGTCTCCAGGTATTCGGGGTCGGTGTTGTCCTCGAGCGCGAAGCTTCCGGCCGGCCGCAGCAGCGCGAAGCCGTCGGGGTTCGCGTCCGGGCCGCCGTTGACGTCCGAGGTGCCGCTCCAGGGGATGGAGCCCGCCCCCGTTCGCCACGCGGCCGTGGGGGCGAGCGGGATCAGCGCCACCGAGTCCCTCGCGAACTGGACCGACACGGTCTTGCCGGCGTCCATGGTCACCACGCAGGTGGCCGCCGTACCCGAGCAGGCGCCGCCCCAGCCGCGCACCCGGAATCCGGTGGACGGCTGGGCGGTGAGCGTGATCGTCTCCCCCGGATCGGCGGCCTTGGTGCACGTGGGTGCGCAGTCGATGCCTGCGCCGGTGACCTTGCCGCCGAGGGGTGTCTGTACGGTCAGCACCGGGCGTTCGGTGATCTGCACCGAGGCGGCGGCCACCGCCGTCCGGCCGCCGGGGAACGTCGCGGTGACATTGATCTGGAAGGTGCCGGGGTTCGTCCACGCGTGGCTGGTGAGCACTCCGGAGCCGGTTTTGCCGTCACCGAACTCCCACGTGGCGCCGGTCGGGGCCGGTTTGCCGGCCGGCGCGGTGGCCCGCAGCGTCACCGGTTCGTCTGTCGTCGCGGTCGTTGCGGACAAGGAGACGGACACGGTCGGCGGGCCCGGCGGTGGTGAGGTCGTCGGCGGCGGTGAGGTCGTCGGAGGTGGTGAGGTCGTCGGAGGTGGGCTGGACGGTCCTGACGGACCGGTCGACGGCGCGGGGTCGGGGCCCCCGGTGGTGGACGGGTGCGACGGGGGTGTCCCGCCGGGGTTCGGCGGCCGTGAGGCGTTGGGGGGCACGCTCACGTCCGAGGACGGTGTCGGGGCCGGGCGCGACTTCGGGTCGTCCGGCCGCTTGGTGGGTTGTTCGGGCGAGGAGCCGCCTTCGTCGTCGGGTCGCTCGGTGAGGCCCTTCTCGGGGTTGCCGGGGTCGTACTTGGGCACTTTGAGGACGTCGCCGTCCAGCCGGATGATGCCGGCCCGCTCGCTGGCGGGATCGTTGAAGAACACCACACCGTCACGGGTGAGCAGCTGGAACCGGGTCGGCGGGTCGAGTACCTCCGGCTGGGCCACCACCTTCGAGGTGGCGAGGTCGACGATCCACACCCGGCCGGTGACGTAGTTGGGCACGAACAGCCGCCCGCCGTTCTCCACCGCCGCACCGAAACCGTCACCGGAGCGGCCGAGGCTGATCGCGCGGCCGCAGTTCGTGGACTTCAGCCGGCAGATCGTCAGCACGCCCCGGGACACCACATACAGGCGGGCGGAATGCGGCGAGCCGCTGATCGCCACCTCGTCCCCGTCGCGCAGTTCCAGCGGTACGGCCGAGGTCGGTTCACCGGAGTCCCGGTCCAGCAGCGACGCGGTACGCGCCGCCGTGTCGACCAGCACCGGGGCGCCGCCCGCCACCACCAGCCGACCCGGACCGGGAGCCTTCACGCCTCGCCGGGTCACCCGGTGCCCGGCCCTGACGATGTTCAAGTCCCCTGTCCGGTCGTCCAGGGCCCACAGCGCGCCGCGGTCGTCGAGCACCGTGGACTCCGGGGCCGCGTCGGCCGCCAGGGGCTGCAGATCGCCGCGGCGGGTCAGGGTCACCGGGTCGGTCTCGACGAGGACGCCGTGCTCGGCGTCCACCGCGTACAGCACGCCGGGGCCGGCGAACACGCGCAGTCCCTTGCCCGCGTCGGGGACGGGCCTGGCGCCCGGGGCGCCGCCGGCGAGGGCGGGGGTGACCGCCAACGTGGCGCCGTTGACGCGCCGTACGAAGCCCCGCGAGGTGTCGACCGCATAGGCGTGGGAGTCCTGCTGGACGACATCCAGGTCGCCACCGCCCGAGGAGACCTTCACCTGCGCGGCGACCTCGGCCGTCGAGCCGTCCAGCAGGGCGAGCTGGCCCGCCTTCGTGGAGGGCAGCCATGCCGCGCCGGAGAGCAGCCGTGGCCGCTTGGCCGTATAACCGTCACCGGCGCCCGCGACGACCAGGACCCCCACCGCGAGTACCCCGGCGAGTGTCCAGGCGACCATGCCGCGCCGCCGCCCGGTCAGCAGCGACCACTGCCACTTCCCCAGCCATGCCCTCGCGATCCGTGCCCTGGCCATGTGTCCTATCCCCCTTGGAGTTTCTTCAGCGAGCGCCGCGACTGCCGGTTCTGCCGCCGGCCGACGAGGAGTGGACGCGGGTCGAACAACGCCGCCACCGTGGCCGCCGCACCCCGCTTGCGGCGCAGCGCGGCGCGCAGCGCGGCGTCCGCCTGCCAGGCCTGTGCGACCGCCTCGGGCGAGGGTTCCACCGGGCTGAACAGCGCCTCGGTGACGAGGGGTGCGAGCACGGCGACCGGTGCGGCGGTGTCACCGAGCCTGAGTTCCGCCCGGCCCGCCACCTCCAGGGCGGTCAGCGATCGGGGCAGCGTCATACCGGTCTCCGTCAGCCGGTCCGTGCTGTTCCGCCACGCGCCGACGATCTGCCGCGACGGGGGACCGGTGCGCCGGCGACGGCGCCTGCGCCACTTCTCCAGGGCGATCAGCGCGGGGAGCACGATGACGAGGACGACCAGGACCCCGAGGACGACCAGCGCCCAGTCCCTCGCCGACCGGCCGTCGGCGGCGGCGGGGAGGTTCGGGATCTGCCCCTGGTCGTTCGCCTTGCTGTCCGAGGAGTCGGGGGTCTGGCCGCCGGCGTGATCGGGCTTCCTCGTGTGCGGCTTGTCGGTCGGCTTCCGGGTGGGGTCGGTCGGGTCGAAGGCCATCCAGCCGTATCCGGCCATGTCGACCTCGGCCCAGGCGTAGGCGTCGGTGGAGCGGACCGTGTACGTGTTGCCCTTCCGTGCGCCGGGGCGCAGCACATAGCCGGTGGCCACGCGGGCCGGGAAGCCCTGGGACCGGGCCAGCACCACGAACGCGGCGGCGTACTGCTCCGCGTACCCGACCGCCTCCTCCGGTTCGTCGCCGAACAGCCTGCGCAGCGCGTCCAAGGAGTGTCCGGGCCGGGCGGACAGGCTGTACGGGGAGTTGCGCAGCCGTTTCTCCAGCGCGACCAGTTTGGCGTACGGCTCGTCGACGCCGCTGGTGATCTCGACCGCGGCCCGGGTCAGTTCGGGGGGCGTCTCGGGGGGCACGGCGGTGTACCGCTTGGTGTCGGGCGTCAGGCGGGGCAGCGCCAGCCTGGCCCCGCCGTCACGCGGCCGTACCGCGCCGACCACGTCGTAGGTGAGGCCCTTGCGCGTCCGCGGCCCGGCCGCCAGCACGCCCGAGTCGGCGCTGAAGCCGATTCCGCCGGCGGTGACCCGTTCGGGCCGGCCGACGGCGGGCAGGTACGGATGGTCGAGCTGCTTGATCTCGACATGCAGCTCGACCCGTGCGGTGGGGATCAGCCCGGGGTCGGGCGCCAGAGTGCGCCCGGCGACCAGGAACCGGTCCGTGGAGGTCCACAGAGCACCGTCATAGGTGTCCAGTGCCGCGGTGCGTACCCGGTCGAGACGGCCGCCCAGGGGGTTGGCGTCCACCCGGACGGTGAACAGCTCGCGTGGCTTCTTCTCCTCGAGCTGGCTCTTGAGGGTCGCCAGCGGGGTGAGGGTGTCCTCCACCTCCACCGGTACGGACACCACGTCCCGGGGATCGAACCGGTTCTGACCGGTGGCCAGCGGCACCACCTGGGCCAGCACGACACCCACCACGGCGACGATCACCACGACGGGCAGACCGAACAAGGCCCGCCCCGCACTGGTGCGCACGGAGCCTTTGCTGTCGGTTCCGGCCATGACGTCGACCTGGTCCAGGCGTGCCGCCCGGATGAGCAGGAACAGCAGCAGGACCACCAGCAGGATGCCGGTCAGCGTCAGTTCGTCGCCGGTGTGCGCGGCGGTCAGGAGGAGCGCGACGACCAGTGAGAGGACCGGCGCCACCAGAGGACCGAGCAGCGAACGGGTGCGCAGGGTCACGCTCACCGCGACGAACGCCGCGGCGAACAGCACCAGCGCCGGTGTCATCAGCAGCTCGCCGGAGACATCGGCGGGCAGGCCCACGCTGAGTATCCGCGCCCAGCCGCGCAGTACGCCGGTACGCAGGGTGTCCAGGGTGTCGAGGGTGGGGATGCCGTGCCGGAGGGTAGGTGTCAGCACTGCGTAGACCGCCACGACGACGAATCCGACCGCCGCGACGAGCAGGGTCGTGGGCGTCCGCCGGCGCAGCAGCGCCGTGACGGTGGCCAGCACCGCGGCACTCGCCGTGGTGGCCAGCAGCGGGACCAGATGGCCCTTGGTGGCGAACAGTTCGCCGTAGGCCGGCGCCGTGGCCGCCACCGAGAGGGTCGCCAGGGCGAGTTCGGCGTAGTGCAGGGCGGTGACCGGCTCGCCTGTCCGGGCGGCGGCCTTCATCGTCGTACCAGTTCGTTCCACGTGACGGCGAACTCCTCGCGGCTGCGGACGTTCATCGACACCACGCCGTGCAGTGCGCTCGGCGGCGCCGCGTAGGTGTCGGCGAACTGCACCAGGCTGATCATCATGAACCGGGAGCGCACCTGTGGCAGCGCGGTGAGCATCGCCGGCTCGGGCTGTCCGGTGATGACACCGAGCGATACGGCGCCCTGCTCGGGCACCATCGAGGGCAGCGCGGCCAGACCCGGGTCCTGGCGGTCGCGCTCGACGCCGGCCAGCAGATCGAGGGTGGGTGTGAGGCCTTCGCCGGTCTGGTCGGTGGCGGTCATCCTGCCGCCGGTGGTGCGCAGTTCGAGCGGGAACCCTGCGCGGATCGCCGCCACGCAGAGCGAGGCGGCGGCGCTCACGGCGTCCTCGAAGGACTTTTCCGTGTACGGGCTCTCGCTCGTGTCCAGCACGACCATCAGCCGGGGTTCGTTGGGGACGACGTTGTGACGGACCATCAACTGACCTGTGCGGGCACTGGACTTCCAGTGGATCAGCCGCCAGTCGTCGCCCGAGGCGTAGTCCCGCAGGCTGTGGAAGGCGATGCCGCCCTGCGGCGCGAGGCTGGAGGTGGGGCCGTCCTGGTCGCGGCTCTGGCCTGTGGGCACCGGGTGGACCGGATCGGTGTGCGGATGCACGTACAGCGTCGACTCGGTGGCGTAGCGCTTGGCGACAGCCATCAGGCGCAGCGGGTCGGTGTGGCCGATGGTCAGCGGGCCCACCCGGTAGACCCCGCGCCGGGACGTGGGCAGGTCGTAGGTCATGGAGTGGCTCGCCCGGGGGGCGAGGCTCGGGAGCGGCACACCGACGTTTCGGCCGGCCACCCGTTCGGACGCCGTGATCGGCGGGCAGCGCCGGGACATCTCGTTGGTCACCGTGATGACGCCGACCGCCGCCTCGCCCTCGGACACCCGGTTGGGGCGGATCTGCCGGCGTACCAGCAGATCCGGTCTGGCGAGCATCCACAGCGCCGCGGTGAGGATGGCGATCAGGCAGGCGAACCCGAGCAGCGTCAGTTCCGGGTAGTCCAGCAGAGCGCCGGTGGTCAGGAGAAGGACAGCCGCGATCGCGACCGCGAGCCCGGATCGGGTCAGCATCGTGGCCTCACAGCCCCGCGGACGCCTGCGGCACCGGAACCGAGGCGAGGATCTCGTCCACGACCGCGGATGTGGTCACGCCCTTGATCGAGGCCTCAGGGGTGAGGATGATCCGGTGGCACAGCACCGGGTGCGCCATCGCCTTCACGTCGTCGGCGGTGACGTACGAGCGGCCGTCCACGGTGGCCCTGGCCTGGCTTGCCACCGCAAGGGCGTTGCTGGCCCGCGGACTCGCGCCGAGGCGCACCTTCTCCCTGAGGGCGCGGGTGCCGCCGACGACCGTGACGATGTACGAGCGGACCGCGTCGGCGACGTGCGTGGCGCGGGCGACCTGGATCATCTTCGTCAGCTCGGCGACATTGGTCACCGCGGTGAGCTGCTCGGGCAGTCGCCGGGCGATGGCGTCGCCGATGACCCTGGCCTCCTGCTCCGGGTTGGGATAGCCGAGGCGCAACTGCATCATGAAGCGGTCCAGCTGGGCCTCGGGGAGGGTGTACGTGCCCTGGTGGTCGTACGGGTTCTGGGTGGCGATCACGAAGTGCGGCGAATTGAGCTCGTAGGTCTCACCGTCCACGGTGACCTGCCGTTCGCCCATGGCCTCCAGCAGCGCGGACTGCGTCTTCGGCGAGGCCCGGTTGATCTCGTCACCGAGCACGATGTTGGCGAATACGGGCCCGGCATGGAATTCGAACTGCTTCTTGCCGTTGTCGAAAATATTTACGCCGACCACGTCCGAGGGCAGCAGGTCGGGAGTGAACTGGATCCGCCGCAATTGCCCGCTGATCGAATGCGCGATCGCCTTGGCCAGCGTGGTTTTCGCGACGCCGGGCACACCCTCGATGAGCAGATGTCCCTCGGCCAGCAGACAGACGACGGCGTTGCGCACGACCTGCGCGTTGCCATGGACGACTTGTTCGATGTTGCGGATCAGGTCGTCGACCCGACGCTGCACCCAGGAGGCGTCGATCGCCCCCGGGTCAACGGGCATTGCCATAGGTGCCCCTTTTATACTTGCCCAACTGGCAGGTGCGGATCACTGCGACGTCCCCTGGATGTGACCGCGCACTTCTCCCACCGCACACGCGTCATGAGCGCAGTCCCCCCGGACTCCGGCCATCTCCCGGCTTTTGTGCATATGATGCCACGTCAGGCAGTGCGACGGGCCGTTTCAGCCATTTCGCAGGGGTCAGTGAAAGGTCGGAATGTTTCCTCTGGGAATTGATCTCGGTACCACTTTCACCGGCGCCGCGTTGTGGCGCGGCGGTCGTGCCGAGACGGTGCCGCTCGGCCAGCACTCGCACGGCTCCGACCTCGTGCCGTCGGTGCTGTACCGGACAGCAGACGGCACACTGCTCGTCGGGGACACCGCGCGGTTCAAGGGCGCCACGGACCCGCAGCGCATGGCCCAGCGCTTCAAACCGCTGATGGGCGAGGACTATCCGGTGATCGTGGGAGAGACGGGATATCCGCCCCACGAACTGACCGGTCATCTGCTGCGCTGGGTGCTGGACACCGTGGCCGGACTCGAAGGGGCCCGGCCCGGTGATGTGGTGCTCACCCATCCAGCCGGGTGGGAGGGGCACCGGCGCCAGGCACTGGTCGACGCGGCCTCCATCGCGGGGCTCAGCGATGTCGGCCTGCTGCCCGAGCCCATCGCCGCCGGTACGTTCTACGTGTCCCAGCAGCGCATCGTGCCGGTGCGCCCCGGCGCCCTGATCGGCATCTACGACCTCGGCGGGGGCACTTTCGACGCGACCCTGGTGCGCAAGTCCGAGACAGGTGTGGAGATCGTCGGTGAACCGGCCGGTGACGACCATGTGGGGGGCATCCACTTCGATGCGCTGCTGATGGACCATGTCGAGGAGATCGCCGGAGCCGCCGGCCGCTTCGACCCGGACGATCCCGCGGTCGAGGCCGACCTGTTGCGGCTGCAGGCCGATGTGATCGCCGCCAAGGAGGTGCTGTCCACTCTGCCGGAGGCGGTCGTGCACGTCCGGCTGCCGGGTGTGTCGCGGGACGTGGAGATCACCCGCCGCGGGTTCGAGGCACTGATCCGCCCGATGCTCATGGACACGATCGGCATGTTCGCCGATGTGCTCGATCAGGCGGGCGTCCGGCCGGATCAGCTCGACGCCGTGCTGCTGGTCGGCGGGTCCAGCCGCATCCCCCTGGTCGCCCGGCTGCTGGAGAACGAGCTGGGAGTCTCCGTCAAGACCGACGCGCACTCCAAGCACGTGGTGAGCCTGGGCGCGGCGATCGCCGCGGCGCCCAGGCGGACGGTGACGGAGCCGCAGGTCCTCGTCCCTTCGGTGCGCGCACCGAAGCCCCAGGGAACGCCCGGACAGGGCCCGGAACTGACCGTCATCACCGACCTGGAGCGCACCGGCCTGACGACGGCCACCGACACCAAGGTGCACGTACCCGAGTATCCGCTCCGGGATCTTCCACGGGTCACCAGCGGGGACGAGACCGTCACGGTCCGGACCCGGGTGGACGACGGAACCGGACGCGGCCGGCTCGGTGTACTCCTCGTCGTTCTGCTGGTGTCGGCGGTGCTGGTACTGATCGCGCTGTTCGCCTTCGGGTCCCTGTGACTCCCCTCGCCCGTCGTCCCCTGTGCAGGAACCGGATGCCGGCCCCCGGCTCCGCCCTCGTCATCACTCGGCCTCGTGCCGCGCGGCGAGCACCTCACAGCTGCGGACCGCGACCGTCGCGGCGCGGGCGAGGTCCGGCTTGGTGAGGGGGTGGCGGGCCAGCCGCCCCCAGTAGGCGTGTTCGACAGCGAGCGCCTCGCGGATCCGGTCCCCGGTCGCAGCGGCCGGGAGGTTCAGACGGGCAGTGACGCCGATGCCCTCACCGCCCAGCAGGCGTTCCATCCTGTCGAGTTGGGCGGCCTTGGCGGGGATGCGGGCGGTGCGCAGATCCGTCAGCATCCGGATCTCCGTGAACTCATGGGCGTTCACCCGGACCTGCTCCATGCGCCTGCGCAGCACGGCCGCCTCCGCAATGGGATCGGCGCTGGTGACCGTGTCGACGACGCGCAGCGCGGACTCCGCCTTGAGCACGTCGCGACGCTCGGCGAACTGGGACGACAACAGGGTGCGCAGTCTGGTCAGTCCGCTGTGCTCGGCGAGCGCCACGCACAGCTCCTCCCGGGTCAGGCGGGGGTTGTCCGCCAGCAGACGCAGCCCGAAGCGGATCCCGTACAGGCCGAGCCTGCGCAGCAACGCCTCCCGGTCGGCGCCGGAAAGGACGACCCGTCTGGCAGGGTCGAGGAACCGTGAGGTGGAGACCAGCAGCGGCGCGGTGGCCACGGGGCCTGCCCCGGCCAGCGCGGTCAGTCCTGCGAATTCCCTGGGCTGCATCGTCCCGGACGCCTCCGCGAGCAGTCCCGCCAGCGGGACGACGGTGTGCACCAGTGAGCGGACGCGGCCGTTGCCGCGGTAGTCGGCCGCGATGCGGTCGGCGTGGGTGAGCGCGTCATCGGCACCGCCGCCCATTTCGTCGGCCCTCGACAGGATGCCCACCGCGGTCACCAGACTGCCGCCGTTGGCTCCGGCGTCGGCCGTCATCCGAAGGAAGTCGACGTCGGACGAGTGCAGTTGACGCATGAGATACAGCACCGCGTCCACCGTGCCGCCGTCGGAGGGCCGGCTGAAGAACCGCTCGGTGCGGGCGCCCGCGGTCAGGGTGAGCGACCCGGTGCCGGGGGTGTCGATCAGCGTCATCGACGCCAGCCACGGTGCGGGCAACTGCATCCGCAGCCGGTCCAGTTCCTCGATCCGGATGCGCGGCGGGAGCATGACCGGCGCCGTCGGGGTCAGCGGGACCGGCTCGCCCATCCTCGGATCGGCCCAGGCCGCGGGGTGGTCACCGTGGCTGTACCAGGTGACGATCCGGGTGCACTCGCCGGCGTCGGTCGCCGCGACCCGCTGTCCCACCAGGGCGTTGAGCAGGGTCGACTTGCCGGCCTTCACCCGTCCGGCGATCGCCACCTTCAGCGGTTCCGCCAGATGCGCGGTCACGGCCTCGACGGCCGCCTCCCCGGGCCGGCCCCGGTACGCCTGTCGCGCCTCCCCGAGCAGCTCGCCCACCGCGGTGATCAGGTTCATGGGTGCCGCCTCCTCGGGAACCCGGAGCGGTCCGCCACCGAGTTCGCGGAGTCGAGCAGAGTCCGTACCCGGCTCAGTTCCCCGGGCGGGGGCGGGGTGGCGGAGGTCGCCGCACAGTAGCTGCGTTCGGTGGTCTCGCGGAGTTCGGTGGCGCGGTCCAGGTAGTAGTCGCGCAGTCGGATCTGACAGGTGCGGATCAATTCGGCCCCTGCCCCGGCAGCAAAACTGTGCTGCTGGCGCAGGTAGTTGACCACCGCCGCGACCCCTTCACGCCGGGACTGTTCCATACGTGCCGTCTTCTGGTCACGTACGGACTTCACAGCGAACACCGTGCCGAACGTGGCGGTGATGGGCAGCAGCACCCACAGCGCCGGATGCAGGGTGGTGATCAGCAGGGTGGTGATGACGGAACTGCTCAGCGACCAGCCGCGGGCGGCCTGCATGCCCACCTCGATCCGGCCGGCGGCCTTGGTGGTCGGAGTGCCGAGCCGGACGCTGGCGCTGGCCCCGACCAGTCCGGGGCGGGGAGCGCGCAGGATCTCTCCGGACTCGTCGGCGAACGCGTTGGCCACGTCCGCTGCCAGCTCCTCCATCGCCGCGAGGATGCGGTGGTGGCAGTCGGTCAGTTCCTCGTTCGTCCGCTGGTACAGCCAGGGCACGAACTCGTCCCACTCCCGCAGCGGGTCCAGCGCGTTGACCCGGGCGACCGCCTCCTGTTCCAGCCGGAGCATCCGGTCCTGCAGCTCGTTGCGGGTGCGGGCGTTGACGTCGGCGAACCGGTCGTTGACCAGGTTCATCCAGCGTGCCGTCGGGGCGGCCAGCTGCACGGCCTTCTGTCTGGCCAGCTCGGCTCGGCGGCGGCCCTCTCCCCGCCCGCCCGCCGACAGCGTGTGTGCGATCTGCCCGAGGGTGTCGGCCACGACCGCCACCGCCCGTCCGGACGCCGAGGCCCTGCTGCCGGCCAGCCGTGAGCGCAGCCGCTCCACCAGGACGGGGAAACCGGATTCGGCGTTGAGTTCGGCGTCCCCGGAGTCCAGCGCGAGCTCCCGCAGCCGGGCGGACACCGGCACGATCTCCACGCTCAGCCCGGCCGTCGCGAGGTGCCTGCGGTTGATCTCCAGGATGCGCCGCCAGTCCAGGTACAGATCGGTCTTGGTCAGTACGCAGAGGGTGCTCGGGCAGGTCTCGATCACATGCCGGAGGAACTCGACCTCGGCCGCGGTGAACTCCTGGCTCGCGTCCGTGACCACGAGCACGGCGTCGGCCAGTGACACGGCCCGCATCGCGGCGGACGCCTGCGCCGAGGCGAACCCACCGCCGATTCCCGGGCTGTCCACGAGCGTCAGGCCGGTCGACAGCAGGGTGCGCGGCAGCCCGACCTCGATCGCCGCCAGCCGGCGCCCGGCGCCGTCGACCCCCGAGGTGGAGTACCCGGCCACCTCGCGAGGGTCGACGGGGATGGTGCCCTCGGCGTCGACCGAGGTGACCAGTCCGGCACGGGCGGTGGCGGCGTGACCGACCAGCACCGGCACCGTGGTGAAGCCGGTCGGGTCGGTGCCGCAGACCGGAACCCCGACCAGCCCGTTGACCAGGCTGCTCTTCCCCTTCTTGAACTCCCCGGCGACGAGCACCTGAAACGGCCCCGAACTCAACTCGCGGGCCTCGCCCTCGAGCCGGGCCGCGAGGTCGGGCCTGCCGTTGCGGTGTGCTTCGCCGATGGCCTCGGCCAGCAGCCGGCGCGCTTGCTGATCGGTCGTCACCACGGTGCGGTCAGTGCCCTCCGTGCGCGACGTCATGGCCGAGGTCCGGATCGGCGCCATGGTGGTGGGAGCCGAGGTCCACATGGACGACAGTGGCGTGCGGTGCGTCGTCGAAGCCGCCCATGTCGTGGAACCCGCCGGTCCCCGCGTCATCCGTGAAAGACGCCTCCGCCAGGGCCGCTTCATGCGGGTCCGCCGTCGGCGCGTCGGGCTGCCCCGGGACGACGGCAGGCGCCGTCGGGCCGGTGAACTCCAGGCTGGCCGGGAGCGTGTCGTGGTCCAGGGAGAAGGGGTCGGTGGCCAGCCGCCGATCGAAGTCGTCGGGCTCCGTGGTCGCGGGTTCGGCGCTGTACTCATGACCGTCCGCCTGCGCGTGGGACGGGGACGAGGCCGTGGCGGGCCCCGCCGTGTGAGCGGGCTCGGACGGCTGGGGGGCCGGATGGGCCGGCTCGGCCGTCGGGTGCTCCTCCGGTGCCGCCACGGCGGTCGCGTGCTGGGCCGGTGCTGCCGCGTCCGGGCCGCCGCCCTCGGTGCCGGGAATCATGGCGGCGTAGTTGAAGCGTCTGGTGCCGGCCTCGAAAATGCCCACGCCGGCCCGGGGATTGGCCGCCTCGATGGTCCGTCCGTCGCCGAGGCTGATCGCCACGTGCTGGCCGGAGGGCTCGCCGGTCAGCGGGTCGCTGGAAAACTCGAAGAGCAGTGCTCCTCGGGTGTGGATGGCGTCCTCGACGGACATCTCGGTGCCCGCGTGGTGGAGCTGCCGGTACTGTGCCGACGCGCCGTCGGTGATGTGCAGTCCGGCCTGGTGCGCGGCCCATTCCACGAGTTCGGAGCAGTCGAAGGCGTTCGGGTTCGGATCGCCCGGGCGTGTCTCGGCACCGTAGGTGTATCGGTCCCCGTTCTGGGCGAGCGCCGCCTCGACGAACCGGTCCAGCTTGCCGTCGTCCGCGTGCGCTGCCGGCTGCACCCTTGCGGTCTCGGTGGCGCCGTCCGGCCGACCGACGGGTGACCCGGCCGGCTGCGCGGTGACGGCTTCGGGGGCACCGGCCGTCTGCAGGGGCAGCCCGTACTCCCGGCCGGTGTCCGGCACCCCGTTCTCCAGCGGGATACCGTACTCGGCGCCCAGGCGGTCGGCCGACACGGTGGCCTGCCCCGCAGCGCCGGCTTCCGCGTTCGCCGTGGTGCCGTGGTCCGCGGCCGGGATCACCGCGGGCTGCGTGATCCCGGCGTCCGGAGGCACCGACCACTGCCCGTCGTCGGACCCGGCGCTGCGGGAATCGCCGTACCCGGAGGTGCCGGTCCAGACGCCGAGCCCGGCTCCGTCGCCGTGGGCGACCGCGGCTGCCTGGGCCTCCTCCTGGAAGCGCAGGTAACGGGCGGACGAGCCATGATGCGTGGTCGTCCACGGCGAGAAGTCGCCGCCGTGCCGGGAGATCTGGTACGCCGCCCTGGCGTTGTCCACCGGGTCGTGGAGGTCGAACCGCTCGGACAGGTCCGGATGGGCACGCGCATTGATCTGCCACAACCCTATGCTGTCCTCCCCGACCGGGTTGTACGCCCGGCTGTCGCCGCCCGACTCCGCCAGGGCGACGGCGGTCATGGTGGTGGCCTGGTCCGGGGAGAAGCCTGCTTGGCGGGCGAAGGCGTAGATCTGCTCTGCGGAGAAGCGGGGCATGTCGCCAGAGTACGGTCGTGAGGGGCACTCCACCCAAGAGTCCGCCTTTTGATGTTCTCTCGTGATATCCGTCGCATGCCCGGCGCTACGATGACGCCCACACGGGTCGGGCGACGAGCTCACGTGGCTCGGGGGACGGGCTGGGGAGAGTGGTTCCGGCGGACGAGGCGCACAGGTCTGAAGGCGCGGCGCACGAGCCGTACGAGTCCGAGGCCGTGGCGCCCCGGACAGTGCTGGCGGACACGCTGTTGCAGCGAGAGGCGCTGATCTGCCGGGTGGGCGAGGGCGTCTCGCCCCGCGACTTCGCCGGGCTCTATGTCGCCCGCGAGGATCTCGACCGTGTGTTGCGTACGCTCCCCGGTCTCGACGGACCCGACCGCTCGGCGGTGCACGGCGTGCGCGACCATCTGGCGCCCGGACTGGCCGCGGCCAGAGAGCTGTTCGCCGCGTCACTGGACGGTGACCGCGACGACGCCTTCACCACCCTGGTACGCCGCGCCGGGCTGACGGTCCCCCAGGCCGAACTGCTCGCCGTGGTGTGCGCGGTGGACGCCTCACCGGCGCGGATGAAGCTGGTGTGTTACATCCAGGACAATGTGCAGTTGCCGAGGCTGACCCTGTCGACGGTGACCCGCATGTTCGGCTCGGCAAGCGCCGCGGCGCACGGATCCCGGCTGCTCACGGCCGCGCTCGTCGGCGTCGGCGCCGAAGGGCCGTGGGCCACCCGGATGCTCGCCCCGGCGGACCGGGTGATCTGGGCGCTGGCCGGGAGCGAGGCACCCGATCCCGGCCTCCCGCCCGGCACCCGTCGCCTGCCGGCAAGGGGTCCCCGGAGCGCCGCGGCGGAACTGCTCCTGGTGTCGGGCCCGGACGCGGCCAGCCGGCTGCGCGCGGTGACCGACCACCGCCCGGGTCAGGGCATGCTGATCGGCCCCGTACCGGGCGGTCCCGCCGCCTGGGAGGCGCTGGTTCGCGAGGCCACGATCGGCGATCTGGCGGTGGTGCTGGAGCTGGCCGGGCCCCCGGACGCGGAGACGCGCGACCGGATCGACCGCGCCGGCCATCTGACCTGGGTGCTGAGCTCGGGTACGGAGCTGCCGCTGGACGTGCTGCCGCGTCGCGCCTTCACGGAGCTGCGGGTCGACTCCGCAGCCGCCGACGCCGCTGACTGGGAGGCCGCGTTCGGCACCGGCCCGGAGGCGGGCGTACGCCTGACCCGTGATCAGCTCGGACTGGTCGCTGCGGCGGCCGGCGGCCGGGTATCGAAGCTGCCCGCCGGTGTCCGCCGTCTCGCAGGAGGGCATCTGGACCGGCTCGCGGTCCGGGTGAGTCCGCAGCGCGGCTGGGACGACCTGGTGCTGCCCGCCGACCAGACCCGTCGACTGCGCGAGATCGTGACCCGGCATCAGCACAGCTCCCTGGTCTACCAGGAGTGGGGTTTCCCACCGCTGCCGTCGAGCGGCGTCGTCGCGCTCTTCTCCGGGCCGTCGGGGACCGGCAAGACACTGGCCGCCGAGATCATCGCGGGCGAGCTCGGACTGGATCTGTACAAGGTCAGTCTGTCGTCGGTGGTCAGCAAGTACATCGGGGAGACCGAGAAGAACCTGGAGCGGATCTTCGGGGCGGCGGCCGCGGGCGACCTCGTGCTGTTCTTCGACGAGGCCGACGCGCTGTTCGGCAAGCGCTCCGAGGTCAGCGACTCGCGCGACCGTTACGCCAACATCGAGGTGGCGTATCTGCTGCAGCGGCTGGAGTCGTACGACGGCATCGTGGTGCTGGCGACGAACCTGCGGCGCAACATCGACGACGCCTTTCTGCGGCGCATCTCGGTCGGGGTGGACTTCGAGGCTCCCGGCGAGGCCGATCGCCGCCGCATCTGGCAGCGGGCGTTCCCGGACTCCGCCCCGGTGTCGGAACTGGATCTGGAGTTCCTGGCCCGACAGTTCCGGATCACGGGCGGCACCATCCGCAACGCCGCGCTCGGGGCGGCGTTCCGGGCCGCCGGGGACAGCGGGCCGATCACCATGGAACGGGTGGTCCTCGCCCTGCGCAGCGAGTTCCAGAAGATCGGACGGCTGTGCACGGAAGCGGAGTTCGGCCGGTACTTCGATCTGGTGGAATCCGCACATGAATGAGGGGGAGGGATCCGTTGCTCGATCTGCTCGACCGGGCCCTGGAGTCGTTTCTCCGGGCCACGGTGCCGCTGGGCAAGGACATCGCGATCGCGTTCGAGGCGCCGGACCGGGAGTGGGTGGCCAGGACGTCCGGCAGACCGACGATCAATCTGTATCTCTGGGACGTCCGCCGCAACCTCGGACAGCGTGAGGGCGGAATGGAGACGGTCGTCGACGCGGAAGGACGCAAGCACCGCCGCCGGCCGCTGCCCAGGGTCGACTGCCGGTATCTCATCACGGCGTTCACCAGTGACGTACGCGACGAGCACTCGCTGCTCGGCCGGGTGATGACCGCGCTGCTGATGCACCAGGAGATCGGTGCCGAGCATCTGCCCGGGGCGCTGACACAGTTGCGGCCGCTGCCGTCGGTCGAGATCGCGGCCGGCGACGGCCAGGACAACTCGGACTTCTGGTCCGCGCTCGGCGGCCAGCTCAAGCCCGGACTCGATGTGCTGGTGACCACCACCGTCGATGCGGCCGTCCTGGCCGAGGCCGCACCCGATGTGCACCGTTACGTCATCCGCACCATGCAGGACGGTGTCCGCGTGGGGGAACGGGAGCTGGTCGCCGGTCGTACGGACGAGCCCGAGGGCACGCTGATCACCACGCCGCGCGGCACCGCGAGGGTGAGCGACGAGCAGACGTTCCTCGTGCCGGGCCACCCCGGTGACGAGGTGTCGGCCGAACGGAGGGAAGGCGTGGTCCCGGAGCGGGGACCGGTCGTGTGGACCCCCGATCCCGGGGATTCCGACGACTGATCCCGGAGCGGGAGCCGGTGCTCAGACGCCCGTTCAAACGGACGAAAACGCATCTTGCGGGAAGTCCTGCGAAGAGTCAGGGAACATGACCATACTGTCCGTGTGCCGGTTGGACGCCGTTTGTCGTCAACACCTGATTGTGTCGCCGATGTGCGCTCGGCGGGTGAGCGTTCGCGCGCAAGCAGTACGCCGGTGGTGTCGATGCGGGCGGTGGGCAGGCTGCTGTCCGGGGGCGCCCCGGCCGGTGCGGCCCACGCCGTGCTGCCGGTCTCGGGGGGAAGCAACGCGATGGTGGCGCGGCTGCTGGAATCCGGCGACTCCGTACCCTCTGCCGGCCCCGACGTCGCGGCGCGGATCACCGCCCTCAAGGGCGGCGGCAAGCCGCTTCCCCCCGCGTTGCGCGCGGAGGCCGAGAGCGGATTCGGGCAGCCGCTGGGGGAGGTACGCCTGCATGACGACGCCGAGGCTGCCGAACTGGCGAGTCTACTGGGGGCCCGTGCGTTCACCAGCGGCATCGACATCTTCTTCAACACCGGCGAATACAAGCCGTCCACGCCGGACGGGTACGAACTGCTGGCGCACGAGCTGACCCACACCCTGCAGCAGTCGTCGGGTCCCGTGCAGGGGCGGGCTGCGGCCCCCGGCCTGCTGGTCAGCGAGCCGCAGGACCGCGACGAGCAGGTCGCGTACGCCGCCGCGCGGACGCTGCGCAGCGTACGGGAGTCGGCGGACGCGGGGCCGGGAGGTGGGGCCGACGGGCCGGGTGAGCGCCTGACGGTCAACCGGGCGGGTGCGCCCGGGCCTTCGGCTCCTGCCGCACCCGTGATCCAGCGGGCGGCCGGAGCACCGGCGGCAGGACCTGTGGAGGTCGCGCGGGAGGCCGGCGGCGAGACCTCACTGCTCGACGACCTCGTACCGGACTTCATCGTGGACGGCGTGAAGTCCGCGGTGTCCGCGATCCCCGGCTACACCATGCTCACCCAGGTCATCGGCAGCGACCCGATCACGCACCAGCCGGTGCACGCCGGCCCCGAGCAACTCGTCGAGTCCGTCCTGACCTTCGGGCCTTTCGGTGAGGCGACCGGGCGGCTGCTGCGCACCATTGGCGTCGTCGACGAGGTGCTCGACGCGGTCCAGGCCCGGCTCGCCGCGCACCATCTGACCCTGAGCAGGATCGTCGCCGAGGTCGAGAAGGCCTGGGACGAGCTCTCGGTCACCGCGGGCATCGACGGCAATGTCGCGGTCGTCCACCGCCATCTCGACGCCGTCCTCGCCGACGCGCGCGCCGCGGTCTCCGAACTCGTCGACCAGGTCATCCAGTCGGTACGGGCCGTCATCGCCGAAGTGGCCGAGCCGCTGCTGCAACGGCCCGAGGTACGGCCGGTGTGGGAGCTGGCCAAGAAGGTGCTGCACCACGACCCGTTACGCGGCACCGAGGTCAACGCACCGACCGTGGAGATCCTCGCCGACTTCCTGAAGCTCATCGGCAAGGAACGGACCCTCGAGCAACTACGCGAACGTGGCACGCTCCAGCAGGCCGCCGACTGGCTGGACACGCAGTTCGCGACGTTCATCGGTATCAAGAACGACCTGGTGCAGCTGTTCACCGACGCCTGGAGGGCGATCCAGCCGCAGAACCTGCCACGGCTGCTGGACACACTGCCCGACCTGGCCGAGCGGGCCGCCGCCCTCGCCCGCCGGATCCTCGCCTTCGGCGCCACGATCAGGACCAAGGCCCTGGAACTGGTCAAGCAGTCCCTCCTCGGCCCGCTCGGCGAACACGCCCGGCGTATCCACGGCTTCCCCCTGCTCACCGTGATCATCGGCCAGAACCCGTTCACCGGCGAGGCCGTGCCGCGCACCGCGGAGAACCTGATCCGGGGCTTCATCAGCCTGCTCCCCGACGGCGACGCCACCTACAGCCGGCTCGCCGAGTCCGGCGTGATCGGCCAGGCCGCCGCCCGCATCGAAGGCGAGCTGGCCCGGCTCGGCATCTCTGCCGACCTGATCGTCAACACCTTCCGGGGCATCTGGAACACCCTGTCCCTGGAGGATCTGCTCGACCCCGTCGGGGCGTTCCAGCGCATCCTGCACCGGTTCGGCGAACCGCTGTCGCGGATCGTCGAGTTCGTGGGCGTCGTCCTGGAAGTCGTCGTCACGCTGATCATCAAGTTGATGAACTTCCCGGCCGAGTTGGTCGGGCACATCATCGGCAACGTCGCACAGGCCATCGATGACATCAAGAAGGACCCGGTCCGGTTCCTGCTCAGCATGCTGCAGGCCCTCAAGACCGGCTTCCTGGGGTTCATCGACGGCATCGGGACGTATCTGCTCCAGGGGCTGGGCAAGTGGCTGACGCGCGGCCTCGGGCAGATGGGCATCACCATCCCCGCGGAGCTCAATGCCTCCACCATGCTCGACGTGGCACTCCAGGTCCTCGGGGTGAGCGCGGAGACCCTGTGGCAGAAGCTGGGCGCCCGCATCGGCGAGGAGAAGGTCGGGCAACTGCGTGCCGGAATCGACGCGTTGACCGGCGCCTGGGCCTTCATCAAGGACGTGCAGGAGCAGGGCGTCCCGGCGATCTACCACTACGTGGCCGACAAACTCGGTGACCTGTGGAACACCGTGCTCGACATGGCCATGGAGTGGATCACCAAGCAGGTGATCGAGAAGGCCGTGACCAGGCTCGTCTCCATGCTGGACCCGACCGGCATCATGGCGGTCGTCCGCAGCTGCCAGGCCTTCTTCAACGCGGTTCAGTCCGCGATCGAGTACATCCGCGAGATCCTCCAGATCGTCGACCAGTACACCCGGACGATCGCCGACGTGGCGAAGGGCAACATCCAGCCTGGCGCCGAAAAGATCACCAAGGGCTTCGCGGACGCCGTCCCGGTGGCGATCGGCTTCCTCGCCAACCAGGTGGGCATCGGGAACGTCCCGGAGCAGGTGGTGGAGATCATCAAGGGCCTGCGCCAACTCGTCGACGAAGCCCTCGACTGGCTCTTCGACAAGGCCATGCAATTGGGCACAGCCGCCCTCAATGCCCTCACCGGCACCGGCCCCGGCACCGGCGGACAACCAGCCCAGCCGGGGACACCCCCGGTGAATATTCCAGAAGTCTCCAAACAGTTCTTCATCGAGAACGAATCCCACCACCTGTACGCCGAGGTCGTGAACGGGCACTTGGCGGTCGAGATGGCGTCCTACCATCGGGACTCCGTCCATCTGAAGGTCATGATGGCACTCATGGATCCCCGCGTCGCCGACGATCCCGAGGCTACAAGACAGCTCAATCACATTGACGCTCAGTTGACGGGACAGGCTGAGGAAATTGACGAAGTAACGATGCTCGACGATGCCGAGTACAAACGCCAGGTTTCAGCCGAAATGCGTCAGAAATTGGACGCCCTGATCCCGGAAATCGTGCGCATCGGAACAGTCTTCAACATCAGCGACCTCCGAATGGATCAAGAGGTTGTGGGCAACGAAATCAACGACAGCATCGACATCCGCGAGTACTACTACCTGCCCATTCCCGGACTACAGTCCAAGGCGCAGAATTTCTTCGATGCCCATGTCGAGGCCAAGAACGGCGTATCAGATAAATACTGCGTGGCCCCGCACGAGGATTTCTACAACCACAAAGAGACCTACCTCTGCCCCGGGCACACCTACACCGGGCCGTCAGACTACAGCAAGCCGGAGGCTCACCTGGCCAACCGGGTCGGATTCAAAAAGGGCACACAGGAAATTCCGGCGAGCCCGATCCAGGTCGACCACATCACCGAGGTGGTGATGCACTGGAACGTCGGCGATCAACGGCATTCGGACTTCGCGAAGCCCGGGCACAACACCGACCAGGCCAACCGCCGCTCCTGGAGTGCCCTGGAGACCAACTGGGGCGGCCTGTGTGCCCGGTGCAACAACGAGAAAGAAAAGGAACGCCAGCGGAAGTTCCCCGGGCTCGCGACCTACCAGCGCAAGGTTGGACCGGATTTCAAGCGCAAGAACCAAGCGTAATACCCACCAGAACAGGAGATCGGAATGGCGGTAGGGGGGGCTCCCGGCGTCTACGTCGAGGAGCAGGTCAGCGGTTCCATGCCGCTGCAAGGCGTCGGTACCGCCGTCGCCGCATTCGTCGGGTTCACCGAGACGTACGACCCGGACAACGGCGACGCCACCGACCCGGAGGGTGTCAAGCCGCAGCTGGTGACCAGCTGGCCGCAGTACGAGCGGGTGTACGGCGGGTTCGCGCCGGACATCGTGCTGCCCCATGCCGTGAAGGGGTTCTTCGAGAACGGCGGCAGCAGCTGTTACATCGTCCGTATCCCGACGGGCTCCACCGGCCCCGCCCAGCGCGCGCTCCCCGCCGCCGGGCGGCCCGAGGTCGAGTCGCTGGTGGTGGAGGCCCGCAAGGCCGGCGGCGTGCTGGACGTCGCGGTGGAGACCGAGCCCCCCGCAGAGGGCGAGCATCCGCAGAGCTTCGCCATCAAGGTCAGCCGGGACGGCACGACGAGGGAGCACTTCACCAACCTCACCTTCGGCAAGGGCCCCCAGAACGTCGTCAAGGTCGTCAACGACCAGTCCGAGCTCATCCGGGTCGAGGCCCGCACCGTCCCCGGCCTCTCCCCCGCCGACCGCATGCCCGCCCCCGGCGTCTACGCCATCGAGCCCAGCTCCCCCGCCGCCGTCACCGCCACCCCGGCGGATCTGGCCGGCTCGGAGACGACCCGGACCGGGTACGAGGGACTGGCGATCGCCGAGGACGTGTCCATCGTGGCGGTCCCGGACCTGATCACGGTGTGCCGCCGGGAGGACGGGATCCTGGACGAGGAGCTGTACCTCGCGGCCCAGCGCAGGCTGGTCGACTGGTGCGAGCTGAAGCGCTCCATGATGGCGATCCTCGATGCACCGCCCGGCCGCAACGCCCAGCAGGCCCTGGCCTGGCGCGAACAGCTCGGCACGGACAGCGCGTTCGGCGCCGCGTACTACCCGCATGTCGTCGTCGCCAACCCGAAGGCCCGGCCCGGCGCGACCAACGGTGAGCGGTTCCTGACCGTCCCGCCGAGCGGTCATGTGGCCGGGGTGTGGGCGCGTACCGACGGGGCGCGGGGAGTCTGGAAGGCGCCTGCCAACGAGGTCATCCGGGGCATCGCCCGGCTGGAGACCGACGTGACCACCGGCGAGCAGGACGAGCTGAATCCGAAGCAGGTCAACTGCCTGCGCTCCTTCGGCGCCAACGGCCTGCGCATCTGGGGCGCGCGCACCCTGGCGTCCCAGGACCAGAGCTGGCGCTACATCAACGTACGGCGGCTGTTCATCTACATCGAGGAGACCATCCGCCGCGGCACGCAGTGGGTGGTGTTCGAGCCCAACGACAGCGATCTGTGGGGCCGGGTCAACCGCACCATCGGCGCCTTCCTGCACAACCTCTGGATGCGTGGTGCGCTCGTCGGTGCCACCCCGGAGCAGGCCTTCTTCGTGCTGTGCGACGAGACCAACAATCCGCAGAGCTCGATCGACGAGGGCAAGCTGATCGTCGATGTCGGCATCGCGCCGGTCAAGCCCGCCGAGTACGTGATCTTCAGGATCAGCCAGTGGCAGGGCGGCGCCACCACCAGCGAATGACCCGCACGGGATCCGCGGCACCCCACCACAAGAGCGCCAGTAGACAAGGGAATGCGGCATGTCTGATCTGCTCACCACGTTCACGTTCGTCCTCGAGATCGACAGCGTCGAGGTCGGCAGCTTCCGCAAGGTCTCGGGCATCGAGTCCGAGACCGAGACGATCGAGTACAAGGAAGTCAACAAGGACGGCAAGATGATCATCCGGAAGCAGCCGGGTGCCATGAAGTGGTCCGACATCACCCTGGAGCGCCGGATCGATGTCTCCCAGGTGCTGTGGAACTGGCGCAAGGAGATCATCCAGGGCGATGTCGACAAGGGCCGTCGCAACGGCGCGATCCTGGCCAAGGACTCCAAGGGCGAGACCGTCGCGCGCTGGGAGTTCGTCGCGGGATGGCCGTCGAAGTGGAGCGGCGCGGACTTCGACGCGGGCGCCAACGACATCGCCACCGAGAAGGTCGTCATCACGCACGAGGGCCTGGTCCGCGTCAAATGAGCCTGCACACCGAGTACCCGTTCACGCTGCCCAAGGGGTACGTCGACGAGGAGGGCACGCTGCACCGCACCGGTGTCATGCGGCTGGCCTGCGCGCGCGACGAGATCGAACCGCTGCGTGACCCGAGGGTCAAGGAGAACGAGTCCTACGGCACGGTCATCGTGCTCGCCCGGGTGATCACCGAACTGGGCACGCTGCCCCGGGTGAACACCAGCGTGGTGGAGCGCATGTTCGCCAGCGACTTCGCCTATCTCCAGGACTTCTACCGCGTGATCAACTTCGGTGATCCCTCGGTGCTGGAGGACCTGGAGCCGGGCGCCCCTTTCCCCCAGGCATCGCTGGAGGCGGGCTAGGCAGATACGCGGAGGACGAGCTCTGGCAGGAGATCACGTATCTCGCGTACCACCTGCACTGGAGCCTCGACGCACTGCTCGCACTCGAACACGGCGACCGGATCCGGTTTCTCCGGCAGGTCGCCGTGCTGAACGAACGATCGTGGGAGGGGATCATGAATGGGTAGCGAGGACCGGACCACGGATCCGCCCTGGGCCGGCCGGTTCGTGTTCACCGTCGACGACCTGGACATCGGGACGTTCACGGAGGTCGCCGGGCTGACGGTGTCGATCGAGGTGGAGGAGTACGCCGAGGGCGGGCAGAACCAGTACACGCACAAGCTGCCGGGGCGGATGAAATGGCCCAACCTGGTGTTCAAACGCGGCATGACCAACGCGGACAACCTGTTCGCCTGGTTCGCCGCCAGCTCGGGCGAGGGATTCGCCAAGGCGGGCAACAAGCTGACGCACCGCAATGGGGCGATCACCCTGAAGGACGCCAAGGGGCGTGATGTGGCGACCTGGAAGTTCACCGGCGCCTTCCCGGTGAAGTGGACCGGACCGCGGCTGGCCGCGACCTCCAAGGACCTCGTCGTCGAGGAGTTGGAGGTGGCCCACTGTGGATTCCGCATGGAGGGGCACCGTTAGCGGCCTGCCGGACCGGCGGTCCTCCCTGGCCCGGCGCCCGGTACGGACCGCCCGGTGGTTCGCGCGGAGGCCGGTGGGACCGACGCCGGCCGGGCAGCACGTGCCCGGTCTGCCGGTCCGCTCACCGTGGTTGCTGCTCGTCCGCCGGGCCCTCCTGCTCCGCAGGCGCCCCGGCCGCACGGCGGACGCCGGGGCTCATACGGCCAGCCGGTCCGCCGTCGCACCACGTGGGCTGCTCAGCCTCGGGGACACGGCGCGCAGAGGACTCGCGGGTCGTGGGGGCCGACCGGTGCCACCGTCCGGGGGGAGGCCGGCCAGGATCATGTCGGTCAGGGCCGGAGCACCCGATCCGGGGCCCGTGGTCGGCGGGGTCAGCGATGTGGAGCGGCTGCGGGTGCTCGGCGGGGGCGCGGTGCCGCCCGCGGGCGGCGGCTTCTGCCCGGAGATCGTGCCGACCCCGCCGTCGCGCGGCCCGATCACTCCGGCCCCGGGCTCCCGGTCCCGGCGGAACAGGCCGTCCGCCGCCGCCTCCGCCGGTCCCGTGGCAGCGGAGCGACATCCCTTGACGGGGCGTCAGCAGGGCATGAGGGGGCTGCGGCCGGCCGGGGCCGGTCCGCCCGGCGCGGTGTCACGGGCGCAGGACGGTGACACCGCCGGGCAGTGGGGGGCATCGGCGTCGGCGGGGCCGGTGGCGGCTTCGCGATGGGTGACGGTGCGCGGTCCCGCGCCCGGCGCGGGCCGAGCCGTGTCGGCTGCGGGAGGGACGCCGGAAGGAACGGATCCGGGGACGCTCCCGGGAGCCGGATCGTCAGGTGTGCCCGTACGGGTCCCGGGGCCGGCCCACGGTCCGGTCCGGGGGGCGTTCCCGGGGGCCTCGGGGATCGGCTCGTCGGCCCTGCGCCCGTACGTACGCCCGTACGCGTCTCCGCATGCGGCGGAACCGGGGACCGTCCCATCCCCGGGGGCGTCGCCTTCGGCCTCCCCGGGCGGAGCCGGGCCCTTCACGGCCGGGACCCCCGAAGCACGCTGGAAAGCGGCGGTGGCCCGCTCACCGCTGGAGTCCCCGCGGGCCTTCCCCGGCCGGCTGCTCCCGCTGGTCCAGGCGGTCACCGGCGCGACCACCGCCACGTACACCACCGGCCCGGCGACACGTCTGGCCCTGACGGCCGCCGGGGCGCACGGCGCGACCACACGGACGACCGTGCATCTGCCCGCCGAGCCCGGCCGGGCCGATCCCGCCCTGCTGGCCCATGAGTTGAGCCACGCACGCAGCCCCCTCCTCAGGCCCAGGTTCTCGCTGCGGGCCCCCGTCGGCACATCCGACGCGGACGAACGCGCCGCGCAGGCAGCGGGGTTCGCCGTGCGGCGCGCCGTCACCGGTGGGCTGGGGGGCCTCGCGAACGTGCTGCCGGTCGGCGGTGCCTCCGCGGGCGCGACGGCGCTGGTGGACGCAGCGACCCGGGCGGCGCGGGACGCGGTGCGCGAGGAGGTGGAGCGGGCGCTGTCCACCGCGGACCGGGCGGGGACGGCGGCGACCGCGGGGACGCCGTCCTTCGGTGGCGCCGACGGATACACGGGCGGGGCGCCCGACGCCCGTACGTCGCTCCGGACCGGGTCCGCCGCCGCGGACACGACCGCGGCGACCACCGCGGCACCCGGCGCGGCGGAGGCTCCAGGCGCACGGCGCGGCCTCGCAGCCCCCGCAGGACAGCCGTCGCTGGACGAGATCGTGCGAGCGGTCGAGGAACGGGTGCTGCATCAGCTCGAACGGCGCGGCGGCCGGTACGCGGGAACATTCTGAGGGGGCAAGCCGATGAGCGAGATGAACGAACAGCCGTCCAAGGCCTATCTGGAGGTCGAGGGCAGCGGCGAGAAGATCGAGTGTCTGTTCAACCCGGCGGAGCTGACGATCAGCAAGTCCAACTCCTGGCAGGCCGGCGACGCCAAAGGCGTCAACGCGCCGGCGCTGCGGTTCCAGGCCGGCCAGTCCGCGACACTCGCGCTCACCTTGATGTTCGACACCACCCGTGACGGGAAGGACGTCACGTTCCACACCTCCAAACTGCTCGGTCTGCTCAAGGTCGACGAGGACCTGCCCGCCTCCGACCACAGCCGGGGGTCCGGACGGCCACCGTGGGTGAAGTTCCACTGGGGGGATCTGCACTCGTTCAAGGCGGTCGTGGACCGCCTCCAGGTGCGATTCACCTATTTCGCCAGCACCGGCAAGCCCTTGCGGGCCAAGGCGGATCTGACCCTCAAACAGTGGCAGGACGAGGGCATTCAGCCGTTGCAGAACCCCACGTCCTCCACGCCGACGCTGCATTCCGTCCATGTCGTACGGCCGGGCGAGACCCTGGACCGGATCGCCGCCGCGCGCTACCGCGACCCCACGCGGTGGCGGCTGATCGCGGAGGCCAATGACATCCTCGACCCGCTGGCCCTGCCCGCGGGCACGCCCCTCGTCGTCCCCGAGCAGCCGGTGCGCCGCCGTGCCTGAGCCGCGGAGCCTCGACAGTGTCGTGATCACAGTGGACGGCGCGCCGCTCACGGCCGCGCTGTACCGGAGGATCACCCAGGTGCGGGTGGAGGAGTCGGTGCATCTGCCGGACGCCTTCACCATCCGGTTCGAGGACGCCCACTTCGAGCTGTTCGACGAGGACCGCTTCCGGCTGGGCACCCGTATCGAGATCGCCTTCCGCGCCGACGGCGACCCGGTCATGGTGACGGCGGGCGAGGTCACCGCGGTTTCGGTGGCGCCCGGGGTGTCCGGCCGCCATGAACTGGTGCTGAGCGGCCTTGATCTCACGCACCGTCTGGCACGGGGGCCGAGGACGAGGAGCTTCACGCGGATGTCGGATGCGGACATCGCCACCCGTATCGCCGGTGAGTACGGACTGGACACCGACGTGGACTCCACGAACGACACCCGGGAGTACGTGTTGCAGGCTGCGGAGACCGACTACGCGTTTCTGCGTGGGCTGGCCGACCGTATCGGGTTCGATCTGTGGGTGAGTGACCGAAAGCTGCACTTCAAGCGGCGTCCGTCCAGCAGGACTTCGCCTCCCACCCTGCGCTGGGGCGAGAACCTGCTGAATTTCACGGTGCGTTGTGCCTCGGCCGAACACTGCGACGAGGTGATCGTCACTGCCTGGGACCCGGTCGACAAACGCACCGTCACCGGTCGTGCCACCGACCCCGACCACGGCACCGACGCCCCCGTCGCCGCCGAGATGGCCGAGGCGGCGCGCCGGACCTTCGGTCGGGTGTCCCGGCGCGCAGGTCATGTCCCGGCGTCGAGTCAGGCGGAGGCCGACGCGTTCGCGCGGTCGCTGCTGCTGCGCGCCTCCGGCGCGGAGGTGGTGCTGCAGGGTGAGGCGGCCGGTAACCCGCTGATCGCCGCCGGAGCGGAGATCACGCTGGACCGGGTGGGCAGACGGCTGGCCGGAAAGTACCGGGTGACCAGCGTCGAGCACGACTACGGCAGTGGCCGTCCGTACACCAGCCGGTTCGTCTGCGGCGCGAGGGACGCGGCCGAGCTGGCCGATCTGCTCGGCGGGAGGGGCCCGGGAGCCGGCGGACAGCCCGGCGGCGCGGGTCTGATCGTCGGAGTCGTCACCAACAATGACGATCCGGAGCAGTTGGGGCGGGTTCGGGTGAAATTCCCGACCCTGTCCATGGAGGACGAGAGCGCATGGGCGCGGGTGGCCGCTCCCGGCGCGGGCCGGGAGCGCGGAGTGCAGTGGTTGCCGGAGGTCGACGACGAGGTGCTGGTCGGCTTCGAGTTCGGCGACCGGACCCGTCCCTTCGTCCTGGGCGGACTGTGGAACCGAGGTGAGGCCCCGCCCGAGTCCGCTCCCGCCCGGGGCGGGCAGGTCACCCAGCGGCTTCTGGCCAGCCGCAAGGACCACCGTCTGGTGTTCACCGACGACCCGACGAGCGCGGTCGAGCTGTCGCTGGGCGACGCCGACTGCGCGCTGACGCTGGAGAAGTCGGAGTCCTCGCTCGCCGCGGAGCAGAAGCTGACCATCAGCGCCCAGCAGATCGAGATCTCGGCGACACGCACGCTGGTGCTCAGCGCACCGCAGATCGAGATCTCCGCCCAGTCCGAACTCAAGGCGAGCGGTAAACCGATCCGGCTCAACTAGGTCCCAGCCCCACCACGGTGAGGTCTGGGTCCGCCACGAACGAGAAAGGCGCGCCGCATGCCACAGCCCGCCGCCCGGCAGGGCGACCCGGTCACCGGGACCGATGTGCACCTGGTGTGGGTGCCGACGCCCGGTGGGGCACCGGCCCAGGTCCCCCAGCCGTTGCAGTTCAGCGGGACGCTGGTGTCGAACCTGTCCACCGATGTCCTCATCAACGACAAGCCGGCGGCCATCGTGGGCAGCGTCGCCCGGAATCACCCTCCTCATCTGCCGATCCCGCCGGGAACCAGCCTCGTAGTCCCGCCCACCGACCAGGGTCAGGTGCAGATGGGCGCCCCCACGGTGCTCGTCGACGGCAAGCCTCTGGCCCGCGTCGGCGACCAGGTGCTGAGCTGCTTCGACCTGCCGGGCCCACCGTCCCTGATCACCGCCGGCTCACCGGATGTGGTGGTCGGATGACCGACCTCATCGGCTCCGGCTGGTCGTTCCCGGCCGCACTGACCCCCGCCGGTACGGTGCGGATGGTCGGCGGCGGAGAGGAGATCGACGCGGCCGTACGCATGATCCTGGCCACCGCACCCGGAGAACGGGTGATGCGGCCCGATTTCGGCTGTGCGATGTGGGAGCAGGTCTTCGCCCCGATGAACTCCAGCACGCTCGGCCTGATCGAGCAGTGCGTACGGGAGGCGCTGGCCCAGTGGGAGCCGCGCATCGTCCTGGAGGACGTGTCCGCCCTGAGCGACGGCGACTCCACGGTTCGTATCGAGGTCGCGTACCGGGTACGGGCCACCAACGACCATCGCAATCTCGTGTACCCCTTCTATGTGATCCCCGGTGAGGAGCAAACGCCGTGACCCTGCCCGCGCCCCATCTCGACGACCGGCGCTTCCAGGACATCGTCGACGAGGCGAAGCGGCGGATCGCCCTGCGCTGCCCCGACTGGACCGCCCACAATGTGTCGGACCCAGGCGTGGCGCTGATCGAGTTGTTCGCCTGGATGACCGAGATGATCCTCTACCGTCTCAATCAGGTGCCCGACCGGCTCTACGTGAAGTTCCTGGAGTTGGTGGGCGTCTCCCTCTCCTCGGCCGCTCCCGCCCGCACCGATCTGCTCTTCGAGCTGAGCGGCCCGGCGAAGGACACGATCGTGGTGCGCAAGGGCACCCGTGTCGGCACCGAACGGGACCAGACCGGGGACCAGGTCGTCTTCATGACCGAGGCCGATCTGCGGATCGTCCCGCCGGAGCTCGTCGCCTGCCGGACCAGGGGCGGCGGCGACGACGAAGACCGTACCGCCGCGCTGGGCAGCGGGGCGGAGATCACGGTGTTCCCGGCAGTGACCGAGGGCGACGCCCTCTATCTCGGTTTCCGGCAGGGCCTGGCCGGCAATCTGGTGCGGCTCGATGTCACGGTGACCGATGCCCACGGCGCGGGCATCGACCCGGACCGTCCACCCCGGGTGTGGCAGAGCTGGGACGGCGAGGCCTGGCGCGATGCGCGGGTGCTGGCCGACACCAGCGGCGGCTTCAACAGCACCGGCCGGGTGAGCCTGTTGCTGCATGTGACGCACGAGCAGCTCGCGGTCGGTGGAGTGACGGCGTACTGGCTGCGGTGTGTGCTGAGACGGACCGACGGGCAGCCGGTCTACCAGACCTCCCCGCTGCTGCAGGCGCTGACGGTGAGCAGTCGGGGTGGGGTCGTCAAGGCCCATCACGCCGAGAGCGCGCCGGCGGAGCTGCTCGGCACCAGCACCGGTCGTCCGGGCCAGGACTTCGTGGTCCGCCGGGCGCCGGTGCTGCCGCGTACGCCCGGCGAGACGGTGCAGGTGATCAGCGGCCGGTCGGACGGGGCGGTGCAGACCTGGTACGAGGTCAGGGACTTCACCGGCGCCGGCGAGGAGGACCGGGTCTTCACCTGGTCCGGGGCGACCGGCGAGATCCGGTTCGGCCCGAGGGTCACGGACAAGAGCGGTCAGACGCGCCAGTACGGAGCGATCCCCCCGGAGAACGCGCAGATCACGGTGACCGGCTATCGCTACGGCGGCGGCAGCCGGGGCAATGTCGGCGCAGGCAAGCTCACCGTCCTGCTGACCTCGGTGCCTCAGGTCGCCTCGGTACGCAATCCGGATCCGGCGACCGGCGGCATCGACGCCGAGACCGTGGAGAACGCGAAGCTCCGCGGACCGCTGGAGCTGCGGGGCGGTCAACGGGCCGTGACCGCGGCCGATTTCGAGCGGCTGACCCTGGAGGGCGCGCCGGGGGTGGCGCGTGCCCGCTGTCTGCCCCCGGACAGGGCGGGTGAGCCGGTGCAGTTGCTGGTCGTGCCCAAGGTCTTCGACTCCCCGCGCTCCCTGAACATCGATCAGCTGGAGCCCGGGCCGGACGTCTGCGAGGACATCAAGCGTCATCTGGGGGGCCGGCGGCTGCTGACCGCCCAGGTGCGCATCAAGGCGCCTTTCTACCAGGGCCTCTCGGTCAAGGCCGTGGTACGTGCCGCGGCGACGGTGCAGCCGGACTGGCTCCGGTCGGCCGCGGAGGAGGAGCTGTACCGGTTCATCAACCCGGTCGGCGGCGGCCCGGACGGTGGCGGCTGGCCGTTCGACCTGGGGCTGTCCATCGGCGACGTCTACGCGGTTCTCAGGGCGGTTCCGGGGGTCAGCGGCGTGGGATCCGTGGAGATGTTCAAGACCGATCTGTGGGGTGAGCGGGCACCGGTGAACGCCGGACAGGAGGCGCAGCTCCCCCCGGGCGCTCTGTTCATGTCCGACCGGCACGAGGTGGTGGTGAGCCAGTGAGCGGATGGCTGCTGGCCCAGCTCCCGCAGGCAATGATCCGCGACCAGGTGCTCGCCGGGTTCGTCCTGGGCTGTGAGGAGACCGTGGACTCGGTCGTCCAGCACCTCGACGACCTGGAACACAAACTGGACATCGAATTGACGTCGCCGGAGATGATCGCCTACCTGGCCGGCTGGCTGGGCATCGAACTCCAGGCCCTGACCGTCACCGACGGTGAGGAAGGCCGCATCGCCCAGCGACGGCTGATCCGCGCGGTCGGCCAGAACCTGGGCAGGCGCGGCACGGCCGTCGGGCTGGAGACACTGCTCGCCGCGCTGACCGGAGGCCGGGCGGACGTGTCGGACTCGGGTGGGATCTTCGGTCCCGACGACCCCGTCCCGGCGCCGGACCCCACGGTGCGCATCAGGCTCGACCACGCCGGCCGGCTGTCCGAACGGCAGATCAGGGCCGTCATCGAGAACGAGCTGCCGATCGGCGTCCGCTACACCCTGACCATTCGTGGCGGTGGTACGCGATGAGCGACTCGTACGACGGAGCGCTGCGCCGCCCTCGTGGCGGCCCGGACAGCGGACAGTCCGGCGGCCCCGGCACCGGTACCGGAAGACTGCGGCCGGTTCCGAAGAGGCAGGTTCCCGGGCCGCGTTGCCCTGCTTGCCACCACGGCAACCCCACCACCCGGGTGCGCTGCGAGATCTGCGGCCATGAGCTCTGGCCCGGCGGCGCCAGCACGCCGGCCCCGGCCCCGGCTCCGCTGCCCGTGCCACCGGAACCGGAGTCCCGCGGTGGCTCGGGGCGCCTTCTGACGCTGGTCCTGGCACCTGTCGTGGTGATGGCCACCCTGATCCTGCTGGTGTATCTCCTCGGCTGACCCAGGGCGGAGGAGCGACGTCACAGACCGGGCGTGCGCAACCGACCGGCAGTGAGTGTTCGGCGGTTGCTGTCGCGTGCCCTACGGCCCCCGCCACCTCGGTGCCCGCCACACCCGGCAATCCTGCGGCTGCCCGACACTGAAGGGGAGCACCTGGTGCACATGTGGGTATGGACGCCACACCTGTGGGAGGAACCTCCTCGTCCAGCACGGCCTCATCCTGGAGTCCGTCACGGCGATCGACACCCCCAGGACGTGAGCCCATCGGGGAGGACGGAGAGCACAGCAGTGATCGGTAGCGTATTCCGCAGCGAGGACGTACCCGCCGGTGAGCGGTTCGACCGCTGGCGGGAGTTGATCGACCAGAGCCGGGCCAACGACGCCAGCAGTCCCCATGCCGCCGACTTCCGGGCCGAGTTGCGGGTGATGGAGCTGGGGCCGGTGACCGTGTGGCGGACGGTGTTCTCCCCCGCGACGTTTCGGCGGACCCGGCGGCGGATCCGGCGGAACGACGCCGAGCTCTACCACCTGTCCCTGCTGACCGAGGGCACACTGACGCTGGTCCATGAGCGTGGGGGGACGGCCACGATAGGCGCCGGCGGCGTTCTCGTGGACGCCAGTCGGCAGGCGTGCACATCGCATGCGTACGCCTCGGCCGCCACGGCAGAGGGGCGGCCGGGTATGGTCGCCGGCGTGGGCGTGGACCTGCCCAAGAACCTGCTGCCGCTGCCGCCGCGGCAGGTGGAACGGCTGCTCGGGCACGGGCTGTCGGCGCGGCCCGGCCCCGGGGCGCTCCTGGCCGACTTCCTCACCGGAATGGACCGGCAGGCCGAGGCTCTGCGGCCGGCCGACGGGCCCCGCCTGGGCACGGTCACGCTGGACCTCGTCTCGGCCTTCTTCGCCCACGCCCTGGACACCGAGGCTGCCCTGCCGGCGGAAACCCGGTACGAGGTCCTCGGCCGGCGCATCCGGACCTTCATCGAGCAGCACCTGCCCGACCCGGAGCTGACCCCGAGCACGGTCGCCGCCGCGCACCACATCTCCCTGAGTCACCTGCACCGCGTCTTCGGCGAGCAGAACCCGGGCGAGACGGTCGCCGCCTGGATCCGCACCCAGCGGCTGGAGAGGATCCGCGCCGACCTCGCGGACCCCGCGCTGCGCGACCTGCCCATCCACGCGCTCGCCACCCGGTGGGGCATGCCCCGTGCCTCCCACTTCACCCGGGCCTTCCGCGCCGCGTACGGGCTCTCCCCGCGCGACTACCGCGGCACGGCCTGCCGGAGCGAGCAGGCGGGGAAGGGGTCCGAGACGAAGTGAGAAGACGCTGTGGACGGAACGGCAACACGGCCCGCCGAAGATCGGGCAGTGTCGCGGTGCGCCGTTCCAAGAGCGGCGCGCGAAAGTGAGGAGGGGGATTGAACACGCAAGATCCGACGTCGGCCACGGCCGCGTCCACGAGGGTGTGGCTCGTCACCGGGGCCACCTCCGGGTTCGGCCGCAGCATCGCCGAGGCCGCGCTCGCCGCCGGTGACACGGTCGTCGCGGCGGCCCGCCGACCGGCGGTCCTGGACGACCTCGCCACGACGTACCCCGACCGGCTGATCCAGGTGGCTCTGGACGTCACGGACGCCACCGGCATCGACGCGACCGTCGCCGACGTGGTCACGCGATTCGGCCGGATCGACGTCCTGGTGAACAACGCGGGGCGCGGCCTGGTGGGCGCCGTGGAGGAGACCAGCGACCAGGAACTCCGGGACCTGATGGAGCTGCACTTCTTCGGCCCCGCCCGCCTCACCCGCGCCGTCCTGCCGTACATGCGCGGCCGGAAGTCCGGTGCCGTGGTCCAGATGAGCAGCATGGGAGGGCGGCTGTCCTTCCCGGGTGTCGGTGCCTACTCGGCGACCAAGTTCGCCCTGGAAGGGCTGACGGAGGCGCTGGCCGCCGAGGTCGCCCCCTTCGGCATCAAGGCGCTCATCGTCGAGCCCGGCTCGTTCCGCACCTCGTTCGCCGGCGGCGGCGCGCTGCGGCAGACGGCCGAGATGCCGGAGTACGCCGAGACCGTGGGTGCCGTCCGTACGGGCCTGCCGGACAGCGACGGCAAGCAGGCAGGCGACCCGGCGAAGGCTGCCGCCGCCATCCTGAAGGCGCTTGACAGCGAGCGCACCCCGCTCCGGCTCGCCCTGGGCAACGACGCGTTCGACGCGATCACTGCCCACGCGGAGGCCGCCCGGGAAGAGGCCCGGGCCTGGGAGTCGGTCAGCCGCAGCACCGACTTCGACGCCTGAGGGCCCCGGCCGTACGCAGCGGTCGACGCACCGGCCGTCGGCACGCTCGAAGGCACCGTCCGCACACCGATCCGTCCCGGAGAAGGAGAAGACGCACATGAAGAAAATGCTCGTCGCCTCGGCCATCGCCCTGAGCGTCCTCGGCATCGCCATGGCGACCGCGACCGCCGATACGCAGGCACCGCAGACGCAGCAGTCGGTCCTCGCTGACCCCGCCTGCTGCTGACCGCCCGGTCGCCCGCTGAAACCGACGACGGAGCCCCTCGCCCGGAGCGAGGGGCTCCGTGCGTCACGCGCGCGGGCCACGACGACGGGGGCGCCAGGCGGTTACCGCCCGCATCAGCTCCGCCGTGCGCGGATCGGCCGGGAAGAACGTCTCGACGGCGATCTCGTCGAGCGTCACGTCCCTCGGCGAGCCGGACACCGTCGTCGTGTAGAGCAGTAGGAGTTCGCCGTACTCGCTCGCCAGCCGCGGTGGAACCACAGCCCGTCCTCCGGACCGGCCACGGTCGTCCCCTCCGCCGGGGCGGGCAGCTCTCCCAACTCGGCGAGAGCGCGGCGAGTCCGTCGGCCGCCGTCCGTTCCAGCTCGCGCCGGACGCGGCGCAGCAGATGGGCCCGCCACTGCGCGAGGTTCCGGATGCGCCCCGCCAGCCCGTCGGGGCTCAGCGTCGGCCAGATCGGCACCGCCGAGTCCCGCCTGCGCGAGCGCGCCCAGTGCCACCCCGCGCGCGGCTCGCCTGGGAGATCCGCACCGGCGACGACCCATCCTTCGCCACCGGCACGGACATCCTGCACCTCGACGAGGGCGGCCGGATCAGCTCCGTCGCCGTCTCCCTCGACCGGGCAACCGAGGGCTTCACGGCTCCCGGACAGCCGTGAACTTCGCGCGGTGTGCGGTCGCCCACTGGTGGAAGGTGCGGGGCGGGCTGCCGGTCAGCCGCTCGACGGTCGGGTAGACCCGCGACTCGTCGAGGGTGCCGTCGCCGTAGAAACCGAAGAACGCCCGGATGTACGGCTCCGGCACGCCCGCCGCGGCCATGTCGGCCCGGCCCTCCTCGTCCGACAGCGCGTGGAAGCGCAGGTCGCGCCCGAGGACCTCGGCCAGGACGGCCAACCGCTCGGCCGGCAGCAGCGGTTCCGGGCCGCTGAGCGGGTGGATCCGCTCCTCGTGGCCGGGGTCGAGCAGGGCGCGGGCGGCGACGGCGGCGATGTCGTACGGGTCGACCGACGCGACCGGCACCGCGCCGAACGCGTCCCTGACGACATCGCCCGCCCGGAGCTGCGGCAGCCAGCGCAGCGCGTTCGACATGAAGGCGTTCGGCCGCAGGACCGTCCAGGCGAGGCCCGATTCCCTGACCGCGGTCTCCGAGTCGATCATGAACTCGGACAGGACGTTGTCGGTGTCGGTGGCGACGGCCGCGAAGCTGGAGAGCAGGACGACGCGTTCCACCCCGGCACCGCGCATCCGGGCGAGCAGTCCCCGCATGTCGCGGTAGCCGGGAAGCAGGAACACGCCCCGTACACCGTCGAGGGCGGGACCGAGCGAGTCAGGCTCGTTCAGGTCTCCGGCCACCTGATCCGCGGGCACGTCGGCGGGCTCGCGGACCAGGGCGCGCACGGGCTCTCCGGCGCGGGCGAGCGCCTGGACGACCTCGCCGCCGACGTTTCCGGTGGCTCCCGTCACGAGGATCATCGCAGCGTCCGGGCGAAGTGCGCGGCCACGGTGTCGACGGCGACGGTGACCTGGGGTTCGGAGTCGTAGAAGTCGAACTGGGTGCCCTGCGTCCACAGGATGTCCTTGGGGCCGGCGAGCCCCGCGTGGAAGCGGCGGGCGCCGTCGGGGATCGCGGCGTCCTCGCTGTGTACCAGCAGGGTGGGCTGCTCGATGCGGGGTGCGAGGGCGATGGCGTCGTACGTGAGCCAGTCCGCCCACGCCATCACGGCGAAACGGTTCGGCCAGGCGGGGATGCCGCCGCGCGCGGGGTTGAGGTAGAAGTCGATGGCGTACGGCATGGCGGCGCGTTCGTCGGTCGCGGACACCACCGGGACGTATGCGACCTCGCCGGTCTCCTGGTAGTGGGCGCGGGCCTCCCGGCCGGCCTTGACCCGTTCGGCGACGGCTTCCGCGCCGCCGTAGGCGTCCTCGCAGACGGCGGCGTCGTGCAGCCAGGGGGCGACAAGGGCCAGGGAGCGGACCCGGGCGTCGCCGGCGGCGCTGTCCGACATGTACATCGCAGCCGCGCAGATGCCGAGTGCGCCCATCCGGTCGCCGTCGACCGCCTCGTGGGCGGCCAGGAAGCTGAGCGCGTGGTGGATGTCCCGGACCTTGCGGGCCGGGTCCTCGACATCACGCGGCGCGCCCTCCGACCGGCCGAAGCCGGTGAAGTCGAAGGACAGCGCGGCGTATCCGCGCTGGGCGAGCCGTTCCGCGTACCGGTCGGCCATCTGCTCCTTGATGCTGGTCCACGTGCCGGCGACCACGATCCCGGGCAGCGGTCCGGGAATGTCCGTGTGTCCGGGAAGGTGGAGAGTGCCGATCAGGGTGACGCCCTCGCTGGTGAAGGCGACGTCGGTCCTGCGTGTCATGCGTACTCCTGTGTGGCGTGGGTGGTCGGTCCATCGGGACAAACGGCGCCGGCGGCCCTCCGGGGGCGCCTCATCGCTCCCCCTCGCTCCAGATCGCGGTCATCACGACGCCGGTGATGCGCCATCCGTCGCGGGTGCGGGCCAGGTCGAACCGGTAGGTTCCACCCAGCGTCCACAGGGAGTCGTCCGCCTTGCGGTGGGTGGCCTGAAAGGTGGCGGTGCACACCGCGTGGTCGCCGTCGACGGCGACCAGGTGGTTGCCGAGCAGGTGGTGGGTGGCGGTGTACACACCGAGGCCGGTCCGCCAGCCGCCGACGATCTGCGCGGGGGTGAGGGTGACGGGTTCGCCGCCCTCGAGGCTGGTGTAGTCGAGCGTCACCTTGTCGGCGAACACCCCGGCCAGCGCGTCCCAGGCACGCTGGTCCGCGTACCAGGCCATGCGGTTACAGATGTCGATGACGTCCAGTCGGTCCATGACGAGCGTCCTTGTTACGTGTCGGGGTACGGGGGTACAGGTGCGCGTGCGGGCACGGCCATGGGTGCCGGGGCCCGGACCGCCGTCGGAGGACGGCCGTCGGGCTGCCGGTCCGGTGTGGTGGTGTGTGTCGGTCCCAGCGGGCTGTGCGGCGGGCCGCGCGCCGGGGCGGCGGCTGCCTTTCGATCATGCCGTGTCGGTTCGGCGCCGGATTGACGTCGCGTCCGCGATTTCTCGACGTCACGTCTCAGGACGAGACGGATCCCGATCGGATTTCGGCCATGCTTGCCCGTCGGACACGCTGTCGGCTTTCGGGCCATGGCAGAGCCGGCGCAGAACGGTCTCGGCGGGACCAGGCCGGTCGCGGGCGTCGACGCCGACACTCCCATCGCCGGGTCAGGCTGGAACGCGCCGGCTGGGCGTCCCACCGGCGACCTGGGCCGGGCGAACGAGGGACCATCGGCGCGCAGGTGGTCGTCCTCGTAGCCGTTGTCGGCGTGCGGTTTCGTCGGCTGTCGGCGCCGGGGCAGCGGGACCGGATGAGCGGGATGTGCCGGCCTCCGCGGCGCTCGGCCCTGGCTGTCATGCATGTGCCGCGATGTCTGATCTCGCCCCAGCCGCGAGCGACACCCGTCCGCCGAAACGCGCGCACTCCCGCGGCCTCGGCGCAGCCGGCTGGTCGGCGGACCGGTCAGTCGGTCGGTGGTGCTTCGCCGAAGAAAGCCCAGCACCACGGGGCCTTGCCGGATGGCGATCAGCCGGGCGACGTTCGCCTCACAGGCCGGATTGTCCCGGCGAACGCCTCTGCCCGGCCCACTGTACGGATCACGGCCGTGGACCGAGCAGAGCCACAAGCGCTTCGCCTGGCAGGCGGGGTGAGCTCAGAAGCAGTCCGCGGGCATGTCGAGGGTGGTGCGGTCGAGGCTTTCCAGCAGCGCGAACTGCGCTTCCGTCCTGGGGAGTTCGTACCGGAAGAAGTACTGACCCGCCCGGCGCTTGCCTTCGTAGAAGGTGCCGCTGTGTCCGGCGGCGGCCAGCATCTGCTCCAGCCACATCCAGGCGACCACGACGTGTCCCACGGCCTCCAGATAGACCGAGGCGTTGGCGAGGGCCAGCTCGGCGTCCCCGGCCTCCCACAGGCGCCGCGTCACGGCGGCGACGCGGGCGACGGCGGCGTCGAGCTGTCGTCCGAAACCGGCGACCTGGTCGTCCGCGGCCGCCGCGCGGGCGGTCGTCGCCGAGACGGTCTCGATGAGCAGGCGGAGCCCCGCGCCGCCGTCCATGACGACCTTCCGGCCCAGCAGGTCGAGGCCGTGCACGCCGTGCGTCCCCTCGTGGATGGGGTTGAGGCGGTTGTCCCGGTAGAACTGCTCGACGTTGTACTCACGGGTGTAGCCGTAGCCGCCGTGGACCTGGATGGCGAGGTTGTTGGCCTCCAGGCACCACTGGGAGGGCCAGCTCTTGGCGATCGGGGTGAGCATGTCCAGCAGGAGTCCGGCCCGGGCCCGCTCGTCGGCCGTCAAGGCGGTGCGCTCGTCGTCCAGCAGCCGCCCGCAGTACAGGATGAGAGCCAGCGCGCCTTCGACGTACGACTTCTGGGCGAGGAGCATGCGCCGGACGTCGGGATGCCCGACGATCGGGATCTGGGGGGTGGTGGCGTCCTTGGCCGCGAGCGGGCGCCCCTGGGGCCGGGTGCGCGCGTAGTCCAGGGCGTGCAGGTAGCCGGTGTAACCGAGCGCCGTGGCACCGAGTCCGACGCCGATGCGGGCCTCGTTCATCATGTGGAACATGTAGGACAGTCCGCGGTGGGGCTCCCCGACCAGGAAGCCGACGGCGCCGGGGGCCCCGCCGGGCCGGAAGGCGCCCTCACCGAAGTTCAGCAGCGTGTTGGTCGTCCCCCGGTACCCCATCTTGTGGTTGAGGCCGGCCAGGGCGACGTCGTTGCGCTCGCCGAGCGTCCCGTCGGCTCCCACCAGGACCTTGGGGACGATGAAGAGCGAGAGCCCCTTCACCCCGGGCGGGCCGCCGGGGATCCTGGCCAGGACCAGGTGGACGATGTTCTCGGTCAGTTGGTGGTCGCCACCCGAGATCCACATCTTGTTGCCGAAGAGGCGGTAGGTGCCGTCGTCGGCCCGTTCCGCGCGGGTGCGCACATCGGCCAGCGAGGAACCGGCCTGCGGTTCCGACAGGCACATGGTCCCGGAGAAGCGGCCCTCGACCATCGGGCGGACGTAGGTGTCGATCTGCTCGGGGGTGCCGTGGGCCAGCAGCAGGTTCGCGTTGCCGATGGTGAGCATCGGGTAGGAGGTCGTTGCCACGTTGGCCGCCTGGAACCAGGCGAAGCAGGCGTTGGCCACCACACCGGGCAACTGCATGCCGCCCACCTCGTGGTCCATGCTCCCGCCGATCAGCCCGGCGTCGGCGAAGACCTTCAGGGCCTCCTCGACCTCGGGGATGATGTGCACCCGCTCGCCGTCGAAGTGCGGCTCCTGGGTGTCGTTCTTCTTGTTGTGCGGGGCGAAGTGCCGGGCGGCGATCGTCTCGCTGAGGTCCAGTACCGCGTCGAAGGTCTCGCGCGAGTGGTCGGCGAAGCGGGGGCGCGTGGTCAGGGACTGGACGTCGAGCCACTCGTGCAGCAGGAAGTCGAGGTCTCGGCGGGAGAGCAGGAGGGAGGCCATGGTGTTCTTCTTCTCGGTTCGGGTTCCTTGCGGGGGGAGCTGTCGCCGGCCGGTCAGACCGTGGTGCCGAGGCCGCCGTCGACGGGGATGACGGCGCCGGTGACGTAGGCGCCCGCACGGCTGGCCAGATAGACGGCGACGCCCGCCATGTCGTCCGGTCGCCCGATCCGGCGCAGCGGAGCCGCCTCCGCGATCGCCTCGCCCATGGAGTCCAGGGTCGCGGCCATCATCTTCGACTCGAAGGGTCCGGGCGCGATGGCGTTCACCGTGATGCCCTGCGGCCCGAGCTCCTTGGCCAGCACGCGGGTCAGGTGGTGCAGGCCCGCCTTGCTGGCCGCGTAGGAGTAGGCCGAGACCGGGCTGACGTGCAGGCCGTCGATGGATCCGACGTTGATGATCCGCGCGGGGTCCTCCATCGACCCGCCGGCGCGCAGCTTCGGCAGGAGGGCCTGGGTGAGCAGGAAGGGGCTGCGCAGGTTGAGGTCCATCACCTTGTCCCAGCCGCTGACCGGGAACTCGTCCAGGGGTGCGCCCCAGGTGGCGCCGGCGTTGTTCACCAGGATGTGCAGCCGCTCCTCCCGCTCGCCGAGGTCCGCGGCGAGTCGGTGGCACTCCTCCTCGCGCGACAGGTCGGCGGGCAGCGCGACCGCCTGGCCGGGCCCGGAGAGCTCGCGCACGGCCTCCTCGCAGGCTTCCGCCTTGCGGGAGCTGACGTAGACCTTGGCACCCGCGTCGACCAGGCCCCGGGCGATCATCAGGCCGATGCCGCGGGAACCGCCGGTCACGAGAGCGGTCTTGCCGGAGAGGGAGAACAGCGAGGTCACGGTGGACTCCTCAAGGGGAGGGGCGGCACGGGCAGGGCGGGCTGTTGCCGCCTCCAGGCCAGATACTAAGCAGTCGCTTAGACAATTTCCAAGCCCTGCCCCCGCGGAACCCTTCCGGAAGACCCGGCCGCGCCGCGTGCGACCCTCGCGAAGGCCTTCACCTCATGCGCGGTACCGGGGACTTCGCCGCCGTGCGGCGGACGTCAGTCGGCGACCGCCGACCGCAGGCGCTCCTGATGCGCCCGCGCCGTGGTCATCAGCCCGGCGAGGGCATCCCGGGTGCGTACGAGGTCGGCGATGCGCTCGGACAGCCGGTCGTGCTCCTGCGCCATCCGCTCCAGCGCGGCGTCGGAGTTCTCCTCGCTCGGAGAGTCGACGCACGGCAGCAGTTCGGCGATGGTACGGCTGGACAGCCCGGCGGCGAACAGCTGCTGGATGAGCACGACCCGATCGACGTCGTGGTCCGTGTAGTGCCGCTGCCCGCTGGCACTGCGGGTGCTGGTGAGCAGCCCCTGCTCCTCGTAGTAGCGCAGGGACCGGACGCTGACTCCGGCCCGTGATGCCAGCTCCCCGATGCGCATGCCGTCTCCCTCGGTGCTGTGGGCTGAGCCACAACCCTTGCCTCTGACGTCAGTGTCAGGTTTTAGCGTAGCCGCCGCGACCGGTTGTCCGATGCCGATGCCGATGCCGATGCCGATGCTCGAAGGAGCCATGACATGACGACGCTGTTCACGCCGTACCAGCTGGGGGACCTGACGCTGCCCAACCGGGTGGTGATGGCCCCGATGTCACGGGTCCGTGCCGCCGCCGGCGGTCTGGCGACGCCGTCGATGGCGACCTACTACGCCCAGCGGGCCACGGCCGGACTGATCGTGAGCGAAGGGGTGCAGCCGAACGTGGTCGGGCAGTCCAACCCCGGCACGCCGGGACTGCACACCGACGAGCAGGTCTCCGCGTGGCGCCCGGTCACCGATGCCGTGCATGCCAACGGCGGACGGATCTTCGCCCAGATCATGCACGGCGGACGGGTCTCGCACCCCGACACCACCGGGATGCAGCCGGTCGGTCCCTCGGCCGTCGCGGCCGAGGGGTGGAAGCTGTTCACCCCGACCGGGCTCCAGCCGGCGCCGGTCCCGCGCGCTCTGGACACCGCCGAGGTGACCGAGCAGGCCGAGTCGTACGCTCAGGCCGCCCGCCGCGCCATCGACGCCGGCTTCGACGGCGTGGAGCTGCACGGCGCCAACGGCTACCTCATCTCGCAGTTCCTCTCGTCCAACGCCAACCTGCGCACCGACCGCTACGGAGGCTCGGTGCGCAACCGCATCCGCTTCGCCGTCGAGGCGGTGTCCGCGACCGTCGAGGCCGTGGGCGCGGCCAGGACCGGGATCCGCCTGTCCCCGGGCGTGACCTTCTGGGGAGTCGAGGAGACCGACGTCCCCGAGCTGTACACCGCGCTGCTGACCGAACTGTCCCGTCTGGGGCCGGCCTACATTCACCTCGAAGCAACCGCCGAGGAGGAGGTGCTGGCCGGCCTGCGCCGCGCATGGCCGGGCACCCTGATCATGAACCCGGTGCTCCCGATGGGACCGAAGCACACCGGCCGCAACGAGGCCGAGCACTGGCTCGGCCTGGGGGCCGAACTCATCAGTTTCGGTCGCGCCTTCATCTCCAACCCCGACCTGGTCGAGCGGCTGCGCACCGGAGTGCCGCTCGCTCCCGTCGACGAGGCCACGTACTACCAGGGCGGCGACGCGGGGTACTTGACCTACCCGGCGTACCAGTACACGGCCTGACACCGATGTAGGCCGGCCCCAGGCGCCCGGCCCCGTGGGAGGACGACGAGTAGGCGTGCCAGCTGCCGCACCACAGGTAGTTGGTTCTCGGACCTCTCTGAGGGTAAGGACGGCACCGAGCCCGGCCGGCCGTGGTCCTCGGCGTCCTCCTCACCCACTCCGGGTGCTCCGGCCCCGCGCCCGGGCCAGCTGCTTCAGTTCGATGACGGTCGCGACGGCGCGCAGCCAGGCGGCCGCAGTGTCGTCGGCGGTGATCCCGCCCGCGAGTTCGGTGCCGGCCCGCAGCCACTCCCGTACGAGGACGGCGGCCTCCCGGCGGGGCAGGGGCTCGGGCAGCTCCGCGGCGCGGGCGAGTCCGCCGGCGCGCACGGTGTCGGCGAGGAAGGCGACCGAGCGCGGCTCGGTGCCGAGGCGGTCCAGGAGGACGGCCGCGGCCGCGGCGCCGTCGCCGAACAGGGCGGTGCGCCGGGGGCCGGGCTCGGCGACGAGGCCGTGACGCAGCAGGACGGTGATGTCGAGCCGGGCCAGCTCGTCGTCCGTGCGGTCCGGCGGGCGGGGGGCGTCGTCGTTCATACGGGGCCTCGGGTGTCTCGTCGCTCAGTCGACGGTGACGGTGTAGGTGATGCGCTCGGGGGCCTGGGAGGGGCCGGCCCCCGCGCTCGGGGTGGCGGAGGGTCCGGTCGTCGCGGGGGGCCGGCCGGAGGTGTTGCCCTGGCAGGTGGTGAACGTGCAGTGCAGCAGCGTGAACCGGGTGGTCCCCTTGCCCTTGGCCTCGAAGGTGAAGGTGAGCCGGCCGCCGGCGCCGGGCACCGGCTCGTCGCCGGAGTCCGACGCGTACTTCTGGCCGCGGCTGACCAGCACCGAGCTGTCGGGCTTGGGGTCGACCAGGTACCAGTACTCGCGGGTGGAGACGTTCTGGTCGACGGTGAGGGTGAATCGCTCGCCCGGCCTGGAATCGATGCTGGTGTCCTTCACCGGGTGGCTCACGGTGCTCGGGGAGCCGCCGGCCGGTTCGTCGGTGCCCGAGCCGCAGCCCGTGGCGAGAGCGAGGAGCGCGACCGCCGCGACCGCGGCACCGCCCCTGCTACCGCGGAAGATAGACGCTGTACGCATTGGGGAGATCACTCTCGGAAGCCTTGCCCATGTGGCCGTTGATGAAGTCGTCCTCGCTGACCCAGGTGGTCGAGCCCCAGGGGTTGTAGACCTGAAGCATGTCACCCTCCTGGGCGATGATGGTCATGGCGTGGGCGCCCTCCTCGCCCGAGACGTCGACCGGTACCGGCCGCCCCTGCGCCACCGACTTCTCGACTTCGGTGAGGACCGCCCTGCGGTCGGCGGCGCTGTTCAGGTCCTGGCGCTCGTAGTCGGTGCCGGTGGCGCTGCCGACGAGGGTGTCGTTGATCCGTTCCTGGCCCTCGGGCCCCATGCCGCCCCAGTTCTTGCCGCCGTCGCCTTCGGTGTGCAGTCGGTGCTGTTCGGCCACCAGGCGCTGCTTGAAGGCCTCGGGGTCGTCCTGCTGCCCGTCGGGGCCGCCGGTGAGATCGAGCGCGTAGAGGGGGTCGACCATGGCGCGGGAGGTGACGGTGGACGAGGCCACGCACGTGCCCTCGGAGCCGTCGCCGCCCTGGATCCACAGCTGGCCGTCGAACTCGGCGTAGTCCTTGTTGTTGTTCGAGCCGTTCGGCGCGAGACCCTCGTCCTTCATGCTGTCCGCGGCGGTGACCACCGGAGTGAGGTGCCGGCGCAGCCAGGCGGGGTCCTTGCCGTGGATCTTGTGCTGGAACGTCTCGATCTCGGCGACGCTGTGGCCGGCGGCCAGGGCCTTCATCAGGTAGGCCCGCTCCTGCGGGCTGTCCGACGTCGCGAGCATCCGCTCCATGGCCGTCTCGTCGTCGAGGCTCAGCAGGTCCATCCGTGCCGACGCGCGCGTCAGGTCGCCGGCCGTGAGGATCTCGTTCAGCTCGGCGTCGGCGCCCGCGACGCCGGTGTCGGCGAGCATCAGCTTGTCGACGGCGGTGAGTTCGCTGGTCTCCATCTTGCCGGCCCGCGCCTCGGCGGCCCACTTGTTCAGGTCCCGGGCCGCGACGCGGGTGGCCTCCTGCGCGTCGGAGACGGCGGCGTGCATCAGGTCGACGGCGGAGGAGCCGAAGTGGGCGGCGTTCTTGCGGTCCCACTCCTCCTCGTCGTTCTCGTGCAGGTCGTCGAAGAAGCCGTCCCTGCCGCCGAGCGTCCTCTTCTGCTCCAGCAGCTGTCCGCGGCCCTGCTCGTCCTTGCCCTGCGCGGCAGCGATCGCGTCGGCCAGTGTCAGCAGCACGGTCGCGCAGCCCTGGAACGCCTCGCTCATCTGGTTCACGGACCGTCCGGCGGCGTTCACCACGTCGGAGGCGAGGACGCTCGTGTCGCCGACCCACACCTCCGGGAGACCCTTGCGGCCCACCCGGTCGACCTGGTCGAAGACGCTGCCGACGTGGTCGACCTGGCCGCGGTAGAGGCTTGCCAGGCCCTCCAGCAGGCCCGGGTCGCCACCCGGTTCGGGCACCGAGAGGGCGTCGTCGATCAGGTCGAGGAGCTCGTTCTTGCTCCCGGCGGCGAGCATCTTCTTGGACAGCCCGGCGAGCCAGGCGAGGCGGAAGGACGGGGAGTCGAGAGGAGAGGAGAAGAACGACACCGGACCGTTCCTCAGTAGCCCGACAGGGCCGAGGGGCGCCCGGCCTGCGTCGAGGTGCCGGTGAGGCTGCTCGTGCCGCCGACGCGGACGCCGTCCGCGTGCGTCTTCACCAGGCCGTCGGTGCCGTGGTAGGTCTTCTTGGCCAACTGCACCTTGCTGCCGAGCTCGTGCAACGCCGACGCCAGTGTCCTGGCCTCCGCCTCCCAGGCCTTGACGAACGCGTTCAGCGCCGAGGCGGCGTCATCGCCGCCGGCCTCGCCGTACGAGTAGCTCGTGCGGGACCTGACGGCCGAGCCGACGGCGTCCATGTCGGTGCCGGCAGCGTCGAGCTGCTGGGCCTGGCCGGTCATACCCGCCCTGACCTGGTAGCCGTCCGAGCCCACCGTGCCTCCCCCGCATGCGTTCGATCGTGATCGCGGGCAGGCTAACACGCACCGTGTACACGGAGGATCACGCGCCGTCCGCCCCACACACCTCCTCCACAGCACCCCCCCGACGACACGTCCAGCCGGATACGCCCACGCGTCACGGGTCAGCGAATTCCATTCGGTTCGCGCCGGTAATCCGGCACGTCCGGAGAAAGGCCGCTCCTTTCCCGCACGTCTGTCACGCGGATTGCTCTGCGTGTTTCATAGAGGTGTGGCCTGCTGTGCGCGACCATACGGACGCGGCACAGATCACCGAGACAGGAAGAAGGACGGGCATGTCCGGCAGCGAGAGCGAGAATCCAGCAATCCCTTCACCGACGCCCACACCCCCTCGGCGGCCCAGGACGAACCGGGACTGGTGGCCGAACCAACTGGACCTCCAGGTTCTCCACCAGCACTCGCCCCGGGCCAACCCGATGGGCGAGGACTTCGACTACGCGAAAGAGTTCGCCACGCTCGACGTCGAGGCGCTGAAGCACGACGTCTTCGAGGTGATGACGGCATCCCAGGACTGGTGGCCCGCCGATTACGGTCACTACGGGCCGCTCTTCATCCGGATGAGCTGGCATGCCGCGGGAACGTACCGCATCGCGGACGGCCGCGGCGGTGGCGGCAGTGGCGCACAGCGTTTCGCGCCCCTCAACAGCTGGCCGGACAACGCGAGCCTGGACAAGGCGCGCCGTCTGCTGTGGCCGGTCAAACAGAAGTACGGCCGGAAAATCTCCTGGGCCGATCTCCTGGTCTTCGCCGGAAACTGTGCCATGGAATCCATGGGATTCAAGACGTACGGGTTCGGTTTCGGTCGGGAGGACATCTGGGAACCCGAGGAGATCTTCTGGGGGCCTGAGGACACATGGCTCGGAGATGAGCGTTACAGCGGCGACAGGAAACTCACCGGTCCCTTCGCCGCCGTACAGATGGGACTGATCTACGTCAATCCGGAAGGGCCCAACGGAAACCCGGACCCGATGGCCGCCGCGCAGGACATCCGGGAGACGTTCGGGCGCATGGCGATGAACGACGAGGAGACGGTCGCACTCATTGTCGGCGGCCACACCTTCGGCAAGTGCCACGGCGCGGTCGAGCCCACTTACATCGGTCCGGAGCCCGAGGCCGCCCCCATCGAGCAGCAGGGCCTCGGCTGGCGGAACACCTACGGCACCGGCACGGGCCCCCACGCGCTCACCAGCGGCCTGGAGGGCGCGTGGACCACCGAGCCGATCACGTGGGACAACGGGTACCTGGACAATCTCTACGGGTACGAGTGGGAGCTGACGCGCAGTCCCGCCGGCGCCCACCAGTGGACCCCCACCGATCCCGCGGCCCGGGACACCGTGCGCGACGCCCACGACCCGTCGAAGCGGCACGCCCCCATGATGCTGACGACGGACCTCGCGCTGAAGGTGGACCCGGTCTACGGCCCGATCACGAAGAGGTTCCACGAGAACCCCGACGAGCTGGCGGTGGCCTTCGCCAAGGCGTGGTACAAACTGCTGCACCGCGACATGGGACCGCTCTCGCGGTACCTCGGCCCGTGGATCCCCGAGCCGCAGCTGTGGCAGGACCCCGTTCCCGACGTCGACCACGAACTGGTCGGGGACGAGGACATCGCCGCCCTCAAGGAGAGGATCCTCGCCTCGGGTCTGTCCGTCCCCCAGCTGGTCACCACCGCCTGGGCGTCGGCGGCGAGCTTCCGCGGCACCGACAAGCGCGGCGGGGCGAACGGGGCCCGCATCCGGCTCGCGCCGCAGAAGGACTGGGAGCTCAACGACGTCCCCGAGGTGACCGAGACGCTGCGCACCCTCGAGCGGATCCAGCGGGACTTCGACGACTCCCGGACCGACGGCACCCGGATCTCCCTCGCCGACCTGATCGTCCTCGGCGGGTGCGCGGCCGTCGAGCAGGCCGCGAGGAACGCGGGGTACGACATCACGGTGCCGTTCGCACCGGGGCGTACGGACGCCTCGCAGGAGCAGACCGACGCGGCGTCGTTCGCCGTGCTGGAGCCCAAGGCGGACGCCTTCCGCAACTACCTTCCGGCGGGCGAGAAGCTGTCGCCGGAGACCCTCATGCTGGACCGCGCCAACCTGCTGACGCTGACCGCTCCGGAGATGACGGTGCTGGTGGGCGGCATGCGGGCGTTGAACACCGGCTTCCGGGGGTCTGCGCACGGTGTCCTCACCGACCGGCCGGGCGTCCTGACCAACGACTTCTTCCGCAACCTGCTCGACATGGGCACGGAGTGGAAGACGTCGGTCACGGACGAGAACGTGTTCGAAGGCCGGGATCGCGCCACCGGCGAGGTCAAGTGGACCGCCACCGCCGTCGACCTGGTCTTCGGTGCGCACTCCCAGCTCCGGGCCGTCTCGGAGGTCTACGCGTGCCAGGACGCGGGAGAGAAGTTCGTACGCGACTTCGTGGCGGCGTGGGACAAGGTGATGAACCTCGACCGCTTCGACCTCGTCTGAGCGCGGCGTCCCGGCCGGCCCTCCCCGGTCGGCCGGGACGCGGCGGGGTGCGCCTTTCCGGGTACCGCCCGTGCCCCTACCGGTGTTCGGGGTTCTCGTAGTCGCGTCGGCAGCCCGCGTCCCAGGCCGTGCGCTGGTTGCCGTACGCGGGGATGCCGCCCAGGTCCTTCAGTGCCCGTGCCAGGTGCAGCAGGTTCCAGGTCATGAAGGTGGTGTTGCGGTTGGTGAAGTCGTTCTCCGGGCCGCCCGAGCCCGGGTCCAGGTAGGAGGGGCCGGGGCCCGCCTCGCCGATCCAACCGGCGTCCGCCTGGGGAGGGATCGTGTAGCCCAGGTGCTGCAGGCTGTAGAGGACGTTCATGGCGCAGTGCTTGACGCCGTCCTCGTTGCCGGTGATCAGGCAGCCGCCCACGCGGCCGTAATAGGCGTACTGCCCCGCTTCGTTGAGCAGGCTGGAGCAGGAGTAGAGGCGCTCGATCACCTGCTTCATCACGGAGCTGTTGTCCCCGAGCCAGATGGGTCCGGCCAGGACGAGGATGTCGGCCGCCAGGACCTGCCGGTACAGCTCCGGCCAGGCGTCGTACTCCCAGCCGTGCTCCCTCATGTCGGGCCAGACACCGGTGGCGATGTCGTGGTCCACCGCCCGTACGACATCGACCGGTACTCCCTGCGCGTCCATGATGGCGGTGCTGCGGTCGATCAGTCCCTGCGTGTTGCTCGTCTCCGGCGAGCGCTTGAGCGTGCAGTTGATCACCAGGGCCCGCAGGTCGTCGTACCGGGCCGGCGGTGCGTCGGTGGCGGGCGACGAAGCGGTCACTCGGTCCTCCCGGGTCCTTGTCCCGCGCGGGGCGCGGTGCGGGGTTCGCATCCGGCTCCAGCGTGCGGGCGCGGTCCGGCGGGCGCCACCGCGATGCCTCCGAACGGCCCCGGGGAGAGCGGGCTCACCGCGTGCCGGCACGGTGTTGCAGCAGGAGGAGGGCGATGTCGTCCGCGCGCTGCCCGGTGGTGCCCGCTTCGCTCACGAGGTCGTCGATGAGCAGGTCCAGGTCCAGGTCCTGGTCGTCGGCGCGGGCGAGATGCCGGGCGAGGTCGGTGATGGAGTCGTCCAGGTCGACTCCGGGCCGCTCGACGAGGCCGTCGGTGTAGAAGGCGAGGATCATCCCCGGGACGAGCGCGATCTCGGTCACGGGGAACACGGTGTCGGGGATGATGCCCAGGAGCGGCCCGGGCGGGACGGCGACGGGCCGGGTGTCGCCGCCGGGGAGGCGCAGCAGGGGCGGCGGGTGGCCGGCGCTGGCCAGGGTCATGCTGCGCCGGGCGAAGTCGAGGCGGGCGTAGAGGCAGCTGGTGAACAGGTCGGGGCCGAAGTCGGCGAGGAGCCGGTTCGTCTCGGCGAGAACCTGGTCGGGGGTCGCGCCGAGTGCCGCGTGGGCACGGACGGCGGTACGGACCTGGCCCATGAGAGCGGCGGCGGCCACGTTGTGGCCCTGCACGTCGCCGATGACGGCCGCGGCGGCGGTGTCGCCGAGGCGGATCAGGTCGTAGAAGTCCCCGCCGATGTCCATGCCGCGGGTGGCGGGCATGTAGCGGGCGGCGACCGCCAGGCCGTCGATCTCGGGCAGGGTGCGCGGGAGCAGCGCCTGCTGCAGGCCGCGGGCGAGTTCGTGTTTGGTGTCGTACAGGCGGGCGCGGTCGAGGGCCTGGGCGATCAGCCCGGCGAGCGATGTCATGACGGCTCGCTCCTCGGCCGGGAACTCGTGGGGGTGGTCGTACGACAGGACGCAGCACCCGACCGGCCGGCCGGAGATGATCAGTGGGAGGAAGGCCCAGGCGTGGGCGCCGCTGATCTGCGGCGCCTGCGGATAGACGCGCCGCATCTCCTCCCGGTCGGCGAAGAACGCCGGGATGCCGGTGCTGAGTGCGCGCCCGGCCGGGGTGAGGGTGGTGTCGAGGGGCAGGCCGTCGAGGCGCTCCACGGTCTCGGCGGAGTAACCCCGGTGACCGGTGATCCGTAGCCGGCCGCCCTCGGCGGCCGACAGCACCAGTCCCCGGGCGCCGAAGGCGGGCATGATCTGGTCGGCGACCAGGTCGATCACGTCCTGGACGCCGACGACCTCGGTGAGCGCGGCGGCCAGGTGGGTGAGCTGGTAGAGCCGGCCGGCGCGGGTGGGTGCGGCGGTGCGCGTGGACCGGTGGACCCGTGCGGGCGGGGGCTCCTCGCTGGTGCTGACGATGCGGACGCTGATGCCGCTGGCGTCCGGGTAGAGGTGGAATTCGAGCCAGTGGTCCGGCGGCCGGCACGCGGTGAAGGCCACCGGCGCGCGGCTGATCACCGCGGCACGGTAGCGGTCCTCGTACGTGGGGTCGTCCAGCCAGCGCAGGGACTGCCACGGCAGCGTGCCCAGCAGTCGACCGGCGTCGACGCCCAGCAGTTCGCAGGCCCCGGCGGTCAGGAAGGTGAAGCGTCCCTCCAGGTCCAGTGCGCAACTGCCGCCGGGCAGGCGCTCGACGAAGTCGGCGACGGCGGACTCCGGGCTGGTGGACGGGCGTCCGGTGCCCGCGGGGACGACACGTGCGCCACCGCCGGGCACGAGCGGGGACCCGCGGTCGGCCGCCTCCTCCAGCGCCCGGGCCACCCGCCGGCAGCTGGACGCGATGTTGGCGCGTTCCCGCCCGGTCATGTACGGCGGACGGGTGGCCGGCCACATCAGCACCAGGGAACCCCACCGTCGGATGCCGGCGACGGGCGCGGCGACCAGCGCGAACGGGTAGGGGAACGCCATCGCGGTACGCGGGTACGACCGGACCATCTCCTCCTGGCTGCCCACCCACACCAGGCGGTCGTCCCGGACCGCGTCCGTCACCGGCGCCGGAGTGGCCAGCGAGACCGTTTCCCAGGGAGCGGCCAGCTCGGCCCCCACTCCGCACATCGCGTCCAGGTGCAGCAGCCGCTCGTCCGGTGCGAGCAGGTACAGGGCGCCGATGGACGCGCCCGTACGGCGCACCGTCTCGGCGACGACGGCGTCCAGCTCCGCGCTGTCAGTGGCCGGACCGCCGCCCGTACTGGTCACCAGGCACCTCCAGCATTGCTGGCAGACCCGTACGGCAAGGCTATGCCCATCAGAGATGACGGGCACTCCCGCACCATGGTGTTGCCCCTTGCGCGGCTTTACTGTTCAGCTTTGCCTGGATCTGTTTGATACTGATCGCTCGGGCGGTATGGAGGCCGCAGTCCCGAGCATTCGGATCGGTTCGCAGGGCGCACCTGCCGGATCGACCGACTACGTGTCCGTCGGGCTGTTCGTGTCGAAGTGCCGAGCGGAGCATGGGCCGTTACCGTTGAAAGAGGTGGGGTTGCAGTCCTGGAGACGTTCCGTGGTGTGTTCCCACCCGCCAGGGACGGCAGCGGGGGTCCTGTTCCTACCGCTTCACGCGGCGACCTCGATGCGCAGTGCCGCGGCATGTTCGAGCGGCGCCATCCAGCCACTGCCGGATTCCATGCTTCGGCGTGAGGTCGCGACCACCCTTCTCATCCTGAGTGGCACGAGAACGTGGAAGAGGAGAAGAGCCATGCGAGCACATCGCGCCAAGCGCGCCTTCGCCTGCGTCGCGACCGGCTTTCTGCTGGCCGGCGGCACCGCGATCAGCACGGCGAGTACCGCCGCAGCAGCCGCCCCCGCCGCGACGACCATCTCGGGTCCCTCGAGTGATTGCAGCAACTGGCAATGGGTCAATGGCTACTACGACGTGTACCACAGGTGGCACAAGGGCCACTGGGTCTGCAGGGCCGTACGGATCGACTGACCTGTCAGGGCTCCCTCGTTCCGCCGGTGTTCGACGTGGTGGAACGCGGCCTACGCGCAGCGCCAGTCGAGCGGCCTCGTCGTTCAGTCGGCGATGTCGACCCCATATCCGCGTGCGAGGGCGTCGAGGCCGTGGTCGTAGCCCTGGCCGACGGCACGTAGCCGCCAGAGCGGACCCCTGCGGTAGATCTCCACGAGCAGCATCGTGCGTTCGGTGGTGGCGGCGTCCAGGGTGGCCCGGGCGAGAGGTGCCCCGCTGCTGCCGGGAGCCGCACCGATCTGGAGCGCGCCGACGGTCCCGAAGGTGGCGGCGCCGTCGATGGCCGCAGCGACGACGATCTTCCGCGTCGCGGGTGGCAGGGACGCCAGGTCGAGGGCGATGGTCTGTTCGGCAGGGCCACCGGTCAACAGGCGCGCCGTCCCGGCGGGGCTCTCCGGGGCTCCGTAGAAGATGAAGTCCTCGTCGAAGGTGACCTGTTCGTCCTCGTCGAGGAGGAAGGCAACCACGTCGATCTCGCAGTCGGACTGCGGGGCCCAGCCAACGGTGACGTACCACTCCGGCGCGGGTCCACGGTTCGGCATGGGCAGGTCGATGACGCCGCCCCTCGGCATCACGTGCGGCTCCTGAGGCCGAAGAACCACCGCATTCCGGTCCGTTGCGGTCGGAGAGGCGAGCCAGTGCGGGTCGTGCACAGGGAGTTCAAGGGCGGTAATGCGCCTCATGCGCCGGTCGCCTTCGCCTCCTGGCAGGAGCACGACGTCAGTGACGCTGGCGGACAGGTTGATCGCCGCGGACCCGCCCAGTTGGACGACGCGGAGACGAGCTGCCGCGGCATCGGCATGGACGCCGCCGAGCACCAGTACCCGACGTCCCGCCAGGGGCTTGGCCAAGGCGTCGGCCGAGGGCTCCGATGGGCGCGGAGCGGGGACCGACAGGCAGGGGGAGGCCGTGGGGAGGGCAGATGCTTTGGGAGCGGGTACGGCAGAAGTCGTGGTGGACGCCGCCTCCACGCGCCCGACTTGTTCTGCTGCCGGCTCGGTCACCGGGGCGACCCTGACGGCCGTCGCCTCATGCGCTGTCCCCGGCCGTACGTCGGCCAGCAACCGCAGGAAGGTCTGCTCGTCGACCACGGGTACGCCTTCAGCGCGTGCACGTCGGGTCTTTGTCGAGTCGGCCGCCGGTTCGTTGGTGACCAGCACACTGGTGTGCCGGCTGACGGACGTCATCATGTTCAGCCCTGCGGCAACCGCCCGCCCGACCAGCTCCGCCCGGGCGTAGGCGGTCTCACCGGTGATCGCGACCTTCATCCCTTGCCGGAGCGGCCCGCCGGGAGTCAGACGTCCCGGATTGCGGTAGGCACAGGGGGTCTTCGGCGGCTTCGGCGTGAACTGGGATTCTGCCCGCGGTGGGCAGGTCACCAGCGGCAGGGGCAGATCGAGCCGAGCTGCCTCACGCAGCGACGCACGCAGGACTCCGGCAAGTACCCGGGTGTCGTCCAGCGCATCGTGCGCGCGCTGTTGGGGGACGCCGTAGTGGGCGGCGAGGGTGCCGAGCTTCATGTCGTCCGTGGGCGGATCCACCTGGCGGTTCAAAGCCAGGGTGCACAGCCGCTGCGACACCGGCAGCCACATCCGCGCACGAGCGAACTCGTAGGCCAGGAAGTCGTAGTCGAACTGGGCGTTGTGGGCTACCAGGACTCGGTCCTGGAGCATCGCCCCGATCCGCCCGGCCACTTGGTCGAAGGTGGGTGCACCCTTCAGCCGCTCGACGGTGAGGCCATGCACCTCCACCGGCCCCGGATCACACCCCGGATTGAGCAGCGTCGAGAACTCCCCGGTCTGCTCACCGTCCGGACCGATCGTGATCACCGCAATGGACAGCACCCGGTCCCGCCGGGCTATGAGTCCCGAGGTCTCCACATCGACCAGGGCCCAATCGTGGGCGTGATCGCCCATGGTGGGAGCGTCCAAGAAGGGAGAGACGAGACTCATGACGCCAAGGATGATCCGATATGCGCCCCTCCTTCAACCTACATGGCGATTTTCCCTCCTCCGTAAGGCCGTGACGGTGTCTTCGCTGGTGTTCAGGGGGTGGGGCCAGCCGACGTCAGAGTCCGACGTCAGAGTCCGAACGCGGCGGTCACCTGCTCGGTGAGATCGTCTTCCGTCATCGTGGTGTCGACATGAATGGTGCGCAGTTGGAGACGCTCGGTCTCCTCCGCAAGGCGCATCGTGAACATGTGGTCACGTGCCGCGATGTTGCGGCCGGCCATCGCGGGATCGCTGGTCTTCCCTGCGAACCCTTGCCCTGGTACCGACCGGCTCTCGATGGCGGCCTGACGGAAATCGGGGGTGGGAAGAAGCCAGACCGCGTGCTCAGGAGCAGCAAGCAGAGGTTTGACGAGGTGTGGCAGCAGCCGGAATCCCTCGGCGATGACGCATGACTCCTGCGGCAGACGAAGGAGATCTTCGATGATGTGGCCGAAGCCCTCGCCTCGAAACCAGTGGAAGGTCTCGAGCATGACCTCCGGAGTCCGGTTCACCCATCGCTCATCCATGTCCATGGCGATGAACTCGTGCAGGTGGGGGCCCTCTTCGGGGGTGGTCCGCCTCGCGTGATCATGCATCACGTCGTCGGTTGCGTAGAGACGCCACCGTAGCGATCTGCGAGGCGGCGGGCGATGGTCGACTTGCCTGCACCACTCCCGCCACCGATCCAGAAAACGTTCCGCAGCCGTACTCGTAGCTCTGCGGCGTCGGTCACCTCTGACACGCCCTAGTCGTGCTTGGGCCAGACGAGGCCCTGATCGGTCCAGAGGACACCCTTGTTGCGGCAGAGGCAGAAGGGGTGGCCGACGGGGTCGGTGTAGACGCGGAAGCCGTAGCCGTCGGGGCCGATGCAGTCCCGCTGCAGGGTCGCGCCGAGGGCCAGGACGCGGCGCTGTTCGGCCTCGATGTCGTCGACTTCGAAGTCGAGGTGGAACTGCTTGGGGTGCTCGCTGTCGGGCCACTGCGGGGCGCGGTAGTCCTCCACCTGGACGAAGGCCAGTTCGATGTCGCCGAACTGGATACCGGCCCACTTCTCGTTGCTGTCTTCCTTGACCGGGAGCCCCGTCACCTCGGAGTAGAAGGCTGCCAGCTTCATCGTGTCCGGGCAGTCGATGATGAAGTCGGTGAGTCGTAGCATCCCGCGATCTTGCCACAGGCCCGGCCGGGCGGTCTCGAAGAACCCGGGTGACCGGCGGTCGTCCGGGTCACTGTCCGGCGGCCTCTCGGGCGATCCGGTCGAACTGGGCGCCCATGGCCTCGGCCAGTGCCTGGGCGGCGGAGAGCGGGCGCACCATCACCGTGAACTCGTCGATCCTGCCGTTCTCGTCGAAGTGCAGGAAGTCGCAGCCCTGGAGCTGCTTGCCGGCGACGGTGGCGGTGAAGACGAGCGCGTGGTCGCGGCCGTCGGGGTTGGCGATCTCGCGGACGTAGGTGAAGTCCTCGAAGACGCGGGACACGGCCCGCAGGATCGCCGCGGTGATCTCCTTGCCCGGGTACGGCTTGAAGGCGACCGGGCTGGTGAAGACGACGTCGTCGGCCAGCAGGGCGGCCACGGCGTCCATGTCGCCGTTCTCGACGGCCTTGCGGAAGGGATGCATGCGTCCACCTCACATAGTCAATTAGTTGAATAGGTTGGGTGGAGCGTAGCGTAGGCCCATGGCTTTGCGGAACGCGGTGATGGCCGCGCTGCTGGAGGGTGAGGCGTCCGGTTACGACCTCGCGAAGGCGTTCGACGCGACGGTGGCCAACTTCTGGATGTCGACGCCCCAGCAGCTCTACCGGGAGCTGGAGCGCATGGAGGCCGAGGGGCTCGTCACCGCCCGCGTCGTCGAGCAGGAACGCCGCCCCAACAAGCGGCTGTTCTCCTTGACGGAGGCCGGGCGGGAGGCCGTGCGCGCGTACACCGCCGAGCCGCCGGGCAGGCCCGCCGTCATCCGGGACGAGCTGCTGGTCAAGGTGCAGTGCGCGGACGTCGGCGACACCGAGGCGGTGCGGGCGGCCGTCGCCGAGCGCATGGAGTGGGCCACCGCCAAGCTCGCCCGCTACGAGCGGCTCCGGCAGCGCCTGCTCGACGGGCGCTCGGAGGAGGCGTACTTCGCGGAGGCCGAGCGCATCGGCCCGTACCTCACCCTGCTGCGCGGCATGTCCTTCGAGCGGGAGAACCTGCGGTGGGGCGAGGTGGCGCTGCGCCGGCTCGACCAGCGCGCGGCCGCGCTGCGGGCCGAGGCCTAGGCAGCGTCTTTCCGATCATCCGATCGTTGGACTGATCGTGAGGGATGGGGAGATATCCGACGCTGCGTGGGCGGTGATCGAGATCATCGTGTACAGACTGCAGGACAAGGCGACCGCCGCCACGGCACCGGCGTCACCTTCATCCCCAGCGCCTTCGGGCCCCCACCCGGCGGTGGTGCACGCGCCCGGGTGGCAGCCGGTGGTGGGGTACCCGGTGGCCGAGCCGTTCCCCCCGTCGGTGTCGTGCGGCGGTGACCGTTGGCTCCAGACGGCGTCGAACCGGGTGACGAGCTTGCGGAGTTCGCAGGAGCTGCGAGGTGAGACGGCCTGCATCACGGTGTCCAGGAGGGCAACGCCATTCCCATCTGTGGCCGGATCACCCCGTCTTCCGTTCCGGCGGCATCTCGTCCGTTCCGTAGAGCTTCGCCGAGGCGTCCACGTGGGCGAGCCTGCGCAACGCGTTGAACACCGCCTCGCCCAGTACGGTTCCGATCACGACGCTCTCCACCATGTCCTCGACCGCCACCCGCCGGTCCACGTACGCGAGATCGGCGCGGGCGACCTGCTCGGCGGCGTCGGCGTAGGCGTCGAGTACCTCCACGAACGCCCCGTGTCCCAACCGGGCCATCGCGGCCAGGGCCTTGGCCAGGTCGGCCGCAGCGGGGGTCGTCTCGTGCGTCCGCCAGCCACGCCGGGAGACGAGGTCGGCGACGACTGCGTGTGCGGCGGCCGACTCCGTGTCGTCGTGCTCGGTGTGCGCGGGGCCGAGGCGGCTCGCGGCGGCGCCGAGCACTTTGTGCAGCGTACGCGTCGGATCGTCCATCGCGTTCAGTACGTCTGCGATCTCGGCCACCTTCATGCCCCCCACGTCGAGCAGGGCGCGGATGAGGTGCAGCCGGCGCTCGTGCGCCTCGCCGTAGCTCGCCTGGTTCGGGCTGGTCAGCTCACCCGGAGGCAGCAGACCCTCACGGACGTAGTACTTGATCGTCGGCACCGGAACTCCGGTCTTCCGGCTCAACTCTCCGATACGCACTGCCGGTTCGCTCCTCGCCCTTGGCCCCTGCCCAACACGCCGGCCCTTGCCGACTTCATCCCCATGATAGATAGTGGGACTATCAGATAGCGGACAGTGCTGCTATCCATATGGGGAGGGACTATGTCTTCGTTACGTCCGTCGTGGCGGCCTGCGTCGTCGTGGTGGTCTTCGGCTCAATGGCGGTCGTGGCACCGACCGTTGGTGCTGTTCTCGGTGGCGATGGTGGTGATGGCGGTCATCTCCGCCGTGGGACTCGTCATCGATGACCGCGTTCTGGTGGGGGCGCCGATCTGGTTCAAGCCGTTCAAGTTCGCGGTGTCGTTCGTGGCGTACTGCCTGTCGCTGGCCTGGATGCTGTCGCTGCTCCCCCGCGGCCGGCGCGTGGGCTGGTGGGCGGGGACGGTCGTCGCACTGGCGAGTCTCGTCGAAATGGCGATCATCACCGGGCAGGTGATACGCGGCAAACGTAGCCACTTCAACCACGAAACACCCTTGGACGAAGCGCTGTTCCAAGCGATGGCCGTCACGGTCGTCATCCTGTGGCTCGGCACACTCGCCGTCGCCGTGCTGCTGCTCCGCGCCCGCATCGCCGACCGTGCGTCCGCCTGGGCGATGCGCTGTGGCATCCTCCTGGCGCTGGCCGGTGCCGCCGTAGGATTCCTGATGACGCGGCCCGCGCCTGGGCAGCGGCGCGGGGTCTCCAAGGTGATCGGCGCACACAGCGTGGGCGTGTCGGACGGGGGTCCCTCCATGCCGCTGACCGGCTGGTCCACGACGGGCGGGGATCTGCGGATCCCGCACTTCGTCGGCATGCACGCGCTGCAACTCCTGCCGCTGCTGATCGCCGTGCTGACCGCTCTCGCACCGCGCTTCGGCCGCCTCACCGACGACCGGGTGCGGCTGCGGCTGGTGCTGCTCGCCTCGGGAGCGTACGGCGCTGTCTTCGCTCTGGTGCTCTGGCAGGCGCTGCGGGGCCAGCCGCTGACCCACCCGGACGGCGCGACGCTGGGGGTGGCCGGCCTGATCCTGGTGGCCATCGTTCTGGGGGCGTACGGATCCCTGCGGGGGCCGACTCCTCCCGCGGGCCGGGTGGCTGATGATGCCGGCACTTCGAAGGAGGTCACGGCGTGACCGGATTCCTCTTCGAACTCTCCTTCTGGCTGGCCGCACCCGTCTGGCTGCTGATGATCTTCGCCCCCGCCTGGGGCCCGACTGCCCGCATCGCCGCCTCACCGATGACCGCGGTGCCCGTACTGCTCGTCTACCTCGCGCTCGCGATCCCGGTGTTCCCCGAACTATGGACCGCGGTCAACAGCCCGGACCTCGACACCTTCCGTGAACTGACGGCCCTCGCGGACGGCGCGGGAGCCATCTGGGCGCAGGTCATCGCCTGGGACCTCCTCATCGGGCAGTGGATGTACCGGGAGGCCAGGAGGCTGGGGATCCCCGCCCTGCTCATGGGGCCCCTGCTGGTCCTCACGATCCTGCTGTCGCCCTTCGGGTTGCTGGTGTTCCTGGGCGTACGCGCGGTGAGATCGCGGCGTTCGGCCCGCGACGCCCTCACGGCCGGGTCGACTCGGCACTAGGGTCTGTCGACGGGCAGCGGGCAGGCGGATGGAGCCGTTCCGGGCGGTTATGAGGCCTTCGAGACGGTGATGTCCCGCATTCGCGCGCCCCGCACCGGCCCGGGCAGGCCCCGTACCCCGCCCCTGGCCGTTCTCTCCGACCGCGCGTACTCCTCACGTGATCGGCAAGACGTCCCCTAGGGCCGAGGAGGGACTCCGGCGGGCGGGGTGGCCCGATCGGTCACCCGGGGGAGTATGGGGGACACGCTGGGTGCGCCTGCGCCGTTCGTGCAGGTCAGCGGGGTACGTCGACCGCCCGGCGCGGCCGGCGTGACCTGGGCCACACTCGTGGCCCTTCCCTCGCGGGCCGCTCGAAGCGTAGGTTCCGGTTACCCCGCGAAGGCGCCTTCGGTGGCGCTGGTCCGCCACTCCCGGGGCGGCGGAGCTGCGGGG